>JAXJDU010000142.1:0-4707 GCA_036301785.1 Acutalibacteraceae bacterium
AATTATATCTGCTTGACAAACCCATTTATTAAGGGTAAAATCTAATTTGATTGTAACAGTAGAATAAAATAATCTGATGAATAGAAAGAGGATGTAAGTCTTGAATACTCAAATTTTTGAACAACACGAATCAGAGGTTCGCTCATATTGCAGACACTTTCCGACTGTTTTTTCAAAGGCAAAGGGTTCAAAGCTTTTTGACGAGCTAGGTAATGAATATATCGACTTTTTCTGTGGTGCAGGTGCAGTAAATTACGGACATAACAATAACTATATAAAGCCAAAGCTTATTGAATATCTTGAGGGTGATGGCATTATGCATGCTCTTGATATGTACACTACACCAAAGCGTGAGTTTATAAGCTTTATGCAGGATAAGATTTTAAAGCCAAGAGGACTGGATTATAAAATTATGTTCCCAGGCCCAACAGGTACAAATGCTGTAGAGGCTGCTTTAAAGCTTGCAAGAAAGGTAAAGGGCAGAAGCAATGTGTTTGCTCTTATGGGTTGCTTCCATGGTATGACATTGGGTGCACTTGCTCTTACAACTGACCAAGGTGCAAGAAAGGGTGCAGGCGTTAAGCTTAACGATGTTACACATATCCCTGCTCCATATATGTATCCAAATTTTGATACAATAGAGTATATGCAGAACCTTATCAACGACGACCATTCAGCTATCGAAAAGCCAGCTGCTGTTGTAATCGAAACAGTACAGGCTGAGGGTGGTATTCAGGTATTCGAGGTTGAATATTTACAGCGTCTGCGTAAGTTCTGTGATGATAACGACATTCTTCTTATGATTGACGATATACAGGTAGGCTGTGCAAGAACAGGTACTTACTTCTCATTCGAGAGAGCAAACATTCAGCCTGATATTCTTGTATTGTCAAAGTCTATCGGTGGCTACGGCTTGCCATTTGCTCTTACAATGTTCAAGCCAGAGCTTGATAAGTGGACACCTGGTGAGCATAACGGTACATTCAGAGGTAATCAGCTTGCTTTTGTTGCAGCTAAGGCTGGCCTTGAGTTTATGCTTAACGAGAAAATCGAAGAAAAGTCACAGAAGAATGGCGAGGTTATAAAGGAATTTTTAGAGAAAGAGATATTGCCATTGGACAGCCGTTTACAGATAAGAGGTATCGGCATGATTTGGGGTATCGAATTTGAGAATATTCCTGCTGACGGTATAAGCGAAAGAGTAACCGAAAAAGCATTCGACAGAGGCTTGATTGTTGAATGTGCAGGCAGAAAGAACTCAGTAGTTAAGATAATGCCACCACTTGTAATTGAAAAAGAGGTGCTACAGGCTGGTCTTGAAAAGCTGAAGGCTGCTGTGGAGGATTGTCTTGCTGAGCTGAAATAATGCAAAGGTAAAGTAATATTTTTTAGAAGCATAATAAGGCAGAGGCAACCCTCTGCCTTGTTTTTTGAAAGAGTAAGGAATTTGAAAAGATAAAGTATAAAATCAGAAGGAGCGAAAATATGAATATTAAGTATATAGCCAGAGTTTTAAGTGGTGCAAAATTTAAAAAGATGTTTGAAAAGATTGACCTTATCCACGAGAAAACAGGTAAAAATAAGGTTGGTTTGTTTTTTGATATGATAGGCTGTACATTAAAGTATGGTGCAGGCTATAACGATTATATTATCTTTGAGTTTTATAATATGAACGCAAAAGAGAGAAAAACATACTTAACCCGTATGAAGAATAAAAAGCTTGTTACAACTCTTAATGATTTAAGATATTCACATATTTTCGACGAGAAAAATCTGTTTGATGAAAAATTTGCAGAGTTTATGGGCAGAGAGATTCTTGATGTTGCAAAGATTGACTACGACAGATTTGAAAAGTTTGTGCAGGGCAAGGAGTTTTTCTTTGCAAAGCCTTATATAGGCGAAAGTGGTAAGGGTATCGAGAAAATAAAGGTTGCTGATTTTGCAGATACAAACGAGCTGTGGAAATACATAACAAACCCAGAGAAAAACTTTGGCGTTATTGAAGAGGTTATTGTACAGCACCCACAGGCAGCCGAGATTTACCCACACTCACTTAACTGCCTGCGTGTGGTAACACTTGTAAATAACGGTGAGGCTCATATTTTATACGCTGTGTTCAAAATGGGTAACAACGGTGGCTTTGTTGATAACCTTGAAAACGGTGGCCTTGCTTGTCACTTTGATTTGGATAAGGGAGAAATTATCGGTCAGGGTCATACATCAGCACTTGTTAACTATGACGCTCACCCAGCAACAGGCATTAAGTTTGTAGGCTACAAGCTGCCATTTATGGATGAAGTAAAGGACATGGTTAAAAAGGCTGCTATGGTTATCCCAGAATTCAGATATGTTGGTTGGGATGTATGCCTTACACCAGATGGCCCTGCAATTGTAGAGGGTAACGACTACCCTGCATACGACTTCCCACAGTTGCCAGACCCAGACAAGCCAAGAATAGGTTTAATACCTAAAATTGAGCAGTTTGGTATTAAGCTTTAAGCGTTTAATTACTGACAAAAGGTGATTTTACAGTGAAAAAAGCTATGAAGGTTATTTTGATAATAATTTTAACGCTTCTTATTTTACCTGTTATAACTGTTCTGGGGTTCAGAATAGCCAACAGTGTTAAAAATTCAATTTCTACAGAAAATGGTATTCAGGAGTCAACCTATATCGATGTAAACGGCATACAGCAGTACATTCAGATAAGAGGAGAAAATACCGATAACCCAGTAATGATTTTTATACATGGTGGTCCTGCAAGTCCTATGGGGTATGTTTCTGCTTACTATCAGAAGGAGCTTGAATCAGACCTTACTATTATAAACTACGACCAGCGTGGCAGTGGCAGAACCTGCTACGCAAACGGAAATTCCCGTGATACAGATGTTGATACACTTATTAACGACCTTGACGGTATTGTAGAGTATGCAAAAAATCGATTTGGCAAGGATAAGGTTATTATTGCAGGTCATTCGTGGGGTACTGTGCTTGGCAGTATTTATGCTCAGAAATATCCTGAAAAGCTTGAGTGCTATATTGGTGTAAGTCAGATTACAAATCTGTATAAGAATAAAATAAATGTTGCATACGAGGCTTTAAAGACTGACAGCATAAAGGGTACAGAGGACGAAAAGACTCTGGCTGAGGTTGTAAAGCGTATGGAAAAAGTAAGCAGCTACAGCGAAATGTCAGTTGATGACCTGTTACAGCTTGTTAATCTGAATGCTAAATATATAAAGTGTGATGGCGAAATGTCTGGTATGGGTCAGATGTGGGCTGGTATAACATCACCTGATATGAATCTGACTGATATAAAATGGTTTATGACACAGATGGATATGAATAAATTCTTTGACGACAATAAAGAAATTATGGAGTATGCATTCTTTGAATTTGATATTTCACAGCTGTCAGAAAGCTATGAGGTGCCTGTGTATTATATTGCAGGTGACTCTGATTATGGTGTGTGCCAGAATGATGTCAGGAATTATTATAAAAAGATAACTGCACCAGATAAAGCTTTTTATATGCTTGAAAATACAGGTCATAGTCCGTTTATGGATAACCCACAGCTTTATTGCAATACAATAAAAGAAATATTGAATAAGTGATATTTTTTGTTGTATAGTTAAGTAAAAAATCTGAAAAAACTATTGCAATTTGTAAAAGTATATGTTACAATTCTAATGTTAATATGATTGCAAAAACCGAAAGAGGTGAAACAACAATGAAAGAGGGTCTACATCCTAATTACAAGCAGACAACAATCACTTGTGCTTGTGGCAACGTAATCGAAACAGGTTCAACAAAGGAAAACATTCGTGTTGAAATTTGCTCAAAGTGTCATCCTTTCTTTACAGGAAAGCAGAAGCTTGTTGATACAGGTGGACGCGTTGACAGATTTAACAAGCGTTTTGGTATCACAAACAAATAATCAACTATTGTTTATTAAGCGACACAGCACAGCTTGTGTCGCTTACTTTGTTTTATATAAATATAAAAGGAGGTTATAGGCTGTATGTCTACAAGCTATAAAACTGTACAGCAAGAGGCAAGCGACGAATTTGTAGAAAAGCGTTCACGCTTTATAGGCTATTGCAAGCCTGTTACTACCGAGGAAGAGGCACTTGAATTTATAAACAGAATAAAGTCAAAGCATTGGGACGCAAGACATAATGTGTATGCCTATAGCCTTAGAGAGGGTCAGATAAAAAGATATTCTGACGACGGAGAGCCACAGGGTACAGCTGGTATGCCGGTGCTTGATGTGCTTGTTAAAGGCGAGCTTACCGACCTTGTGGTTGTTGTTACACGATATTTTGGTGGTGTGCTGCTGGGTACGGGTGGCTTGGTAAGAGCATATTCACACAGTGCAAAGCTTGCCACAGAGGCTTCACATATAATAAAAATGGAGCAATGCTTAATGTGTACACTTGGGTGTAATTATAATCAATACGGTAAGGTGTCGGCACTTGTGGCACAGTGTGGTGGTACAGTTGACGATAGTGTATTTGGTACAGATGTAGAGCTTTCGTTTCATATTGCTCAGGACGGATTTAATAAGCTCACAAAGGAATTAGCCGACGCAACCTGTGGCGAGGTTGAGCCGGTTGAGGAGTTTAAGGAGTATTTTGCAGTAGAGCTATACATTGTAGTTTGTAGGTGACTTTAAAATTCGCACAAACCAAAACTTAAAGTTTGGGT
>JAXJDU010000143.1:0-7307 GCA_036301785.1 Acutalibacteraceae bacterium
AGAGTTTTTATTTGAGAAAGTTGAGGCTTTATTTTAGGAAGAGTTTTTACTCCACAGTAATTTAAAGCGATAAGCACCTCTGCTGTTCCTTTGTTTTTATTTCTTTTAGCTAAACGGTAGTGTTGGTTTTCACAATAAGTAGCTAATACTCCATCTATTTTTTTCAGCTTGTTTTTTCCCTCTTGAGATAGAGTGTAGCTATATATTGAATGGTCTTTGTGGAAGATTATAAGATTTTTTTGGCGTAGTCTGCTTATAGTTTTTCGTATTGTATTTGGACTGTAATAAAGAGACAAAGTATCTCGCAGTGTGTTTCGATATAGTTCTTCGCTTTGTGCGATTAGGCATAATAGGTAATGTGATAATGGAAGATTTGATAAAATATTCTTATTTTGCTCTTCGCTTTGGTTTTGACTGAAGTTGCCTGTATTGTTTAAGCTCATAGATTTACCACCTTTCGTGGATTGGTGTTGTTCTTCGTTCAACCTTTTCCTTAGATGAACAATTTAAAATAAATTTTTAGGTTTGAAAAATCGTATAATAAAGGCAAAAAATAAATATTTAAAACTGTACATAAAAGAGTTTTTGAAAAAAGTCATTTTATGTACAGTTTTTTGGGGTAAATTTTTGAGGTTTTAGAGGGATTTGTTATTGGATTTTTGAATGAAAATTAGTTTTTAAAATCAAATCTTATAAAATATGGTCACAAGTTTAAAAATATAATACTACACCTTTTTATAATGGTCAGATTGAAGAAAATTAATAAAATTTTCTCTCGTATTGTTATTATCTCCAATGATAAATACCACTGTATAGTTATTTGATATAGTGGGAATGACCGTTGTTTGGTAGTGAACATTTACATATTCAGGAGAGTCATCAGAGATAAAAAATGGTACAAGAGAATTTAAAATATGATGTACTTGAAGATGGTCAGCATCTATATAATATTTGGAGTCACTAATTACCGAATGAAAAACTATATCGGCTTTTTTAAATTGTTTTATATTAGCTATTACAAAGGTTTCTTCTGTTATTTCTTTAATTACTCTTTTATATCTTAATTGTGGAGCACTATATAAGGAATGTGTTTTTTTCAAAAGTGGTGGTAGAACTAATTTATACAAGTAATCGGATAGTTGCACAAGAGTATATTCTTCATAATGAGGAATGTTTTTTGTATTTGAAATACTTTCTTGCAGGCAAAATAAAATATCGTTCACTCTGCTATTTATAAAATTTATTTGCCTGTTAAGAGATGTTGTAAGGGTGTTTATATCTTGTATATGATTAGAGTTTTTATGAAGGTCTTTGAGTTTAATTTTTTCGATTTCATATTTTATATCTATTATGGTATCAATACACGTGTCTATACCTGTTATAACATCATTGATAATTAGAGTATCAGACCTCATTTAATTCACCGTCCTTGTAAATATAGCGTTGCTTTGGAAACTGATATTTTACATCATCACAATCGTCTTTTATATAAATGACACCTAAGCCTTTTTGTAAACTATATTCTTTGATTATTTCGTAAATGGGGAAAAATTGTTCTTTTGTATCTAGTAAAAGAATAATAGGTTCATCTGATGTGATATTAGATAAAGTGACTTTTAACTTTGCTGTATCTATAAAGGGTAAAACATTTGTATATGGTATATAGATTAAATTTGCAAATCCAGAGTTATGAACAAGTAACATAGAAAGAAGAGGTTTGCTTTCGTCTAGGTAATAATCTGTGATATGTAAGTTGTTATATCGGTAAATAATTGCAATTCTAGCAAAATTTCTTAGTGCGATAGTGTGTTTATTTGCCACTGGAAAATTACTATAAGTATTTATTGAAAAAGTATTATCGTTATTTTTAATAATAATGTGATTTTTTAGCAGATAATTGAATGAAGAAATGAATGCTTTGCTAGGTTTATTAACTGTGGTATCAACAAGTCCCTGAATCTCAAATTTTGAAAGACATCCAAAAATCTTTAATACATCTATAATTTTATCATCCATTGGTTTTGTAGTGAGGTATGAATCCTCCCAGGCTCCTTTCGTTTAATATAAGCATAATTTATATTAACAGAAAATATTTAAAATTATTTTCCTTTTTTTGCCGAAAAATTTGAATAGGTAGTATAAAAACAAAAAAGAGAGCTTACTCTGAATAAGTAAACTCTCTCTATGTGGGGTGTGGTGTAAGCTTAATCGTTTGAGAAACAATTCTTGTTTCCGATAATATGAATGGAATCTTGTTCTGGGGTTACAACCTTAATTCCAATATTACCTTGCTCATTAACACTAATGCAAACAAGGTGGAATACATTTCCATTATTAAAACCAATACCAGTTACGGTTTCGCCTTTGTATTGTCCTTCAAAAATAGGATAAGTAAGTGTTTCTTTGCTTGTAGTGGCAATCTCGGTTGTATTTTCTTGATTAGTATTTAAAGTCTCGGTTGATTCAGATTTATTTTCGGCTTCTTGATTGTTTTCGGTTTTTTGTTCAGACTCTTGCTCAAAGGTCTTTTCTGAATTTTCTAAATTTTCTGGATTTTTTGAAATTTCATCATTTACAGAGCTATTTGTAACCTCGTTATCAGAATTATTATCTTCTGCTTGAGGTGTATTATTTGTTTCTTGGGTGTTATTCTGTGAGCTATTGTCAGATGTATTAACTGTAATATCAGTTGTAAATTCTTGCTCGTAATGTGGTGTAGAAACTTGCTCTGGTGTGGTGTTTTCTGTAGTGTTATTTTCGTCAGTAGCTTCTGGTTCATCAGGTGTAACACCATTAATCTCGTTAAGCTTTTCGGTTAATTCCTTATTAATTTTATTAAGCGATTTTCCTTCGCCGTCCACAGAAACAAGATTAACCTCTTCACCAAGACTTTCTAGTTGCTTCTTCTTATCAAGTATTTGCTTATACTTAGTTACTTGACGATATGAGATATTTAAAATATCAGCACATTTTTGAAGTATAGAACCATGCACGCCAGTTTCTTTTTGGCGTTCTTCTAATATTTCAATTAATTCTTCGCATAGCACCAATTTTTCTTCAGTAGTATATGTTCGTGTTTCTGTATTTGCTTGGTAAATTGCGATACGAGTATCAAGTATGTTGTTGATATTTGTTATCTGACAGGTTGCAGTTTCCCAGCCTAGCTCAGTGATTGCACGGTATCTTCTTTCACCAGCAATAATTGTATAGGTACCATCATTGTTATCGTTAACTAATAGTGGGTGAATAAGTCCTACCATAGACAAGCTATGCTTTAGACTTTCGATACTGTTTTCTTCCTTATCATCAAACTGTCTGAATTTGTTGTAAGGGCTTAATTTGATTTTATCAAGAGGTATTTTATAGAAGTTTTGAGACTTCTCAAGATTGCTGTTTTCGGCATCTTCAATAGGGGGAAGATTTTGCTCAACTCTAATAGCGTTATCAATGTTACGAGCAAGATTTTGAAGCTCTTCTTCGCTTTTTTTAGGAAGTCGGCTCTTGTCCGATACATGAGAACCAATATTAGAATATTTATCAATATTAAATTTGAAAGCCATAAATTATTCCCTTTCTTTAATATTAATTTGATGTCTTGTTTATTTCATCAAGAACTTCCAGAGCCAGATTCTGATAATCAATAGCTCCTGGTGATTTTGGCTTATACTTAATTACAGGTAAAGCCATAGCGTTAGCCTCTGGAATAGCCGAGCTTTTTCTGATAGAGGTTTTAAAGCAATGATAGTAGTTTTGCTCGTTCATAAGGTCAGTAAAGCTTTTTTTGTAGTTAAGGCGTGTTTCCTGCATACAAAGAACAATGCCTAAAACCTTCATATCTGGGTTGTCCATTTCCTGTGCATTAGTGATTTCTTTAATAGCAGCATCAAAGCCTTGAACTGCTGTTGGATCTGGAGTACAGGTTAATAGAGTATAATCTACCATTGCTAGTATATTTACCTTAACACGAATACCAGACTGAGGGCAGTCAAATAAAATAAAATCATATTTATTCTCAATGCTTTTTAAAGAATTTCTTAGTGTGTATTCTTGCTTACGAGTCATTCTTGACAAAATATCTTCCATTTCATCAAACTTCTTGTTTGATGGGATTAAATCGTAAACGATATTTTCATCTTTTTTAGGGAAATCAATAGGTACGATAGCTTCTTCAGGTGTACAAAGCTTATTCATTACCTCGTATATTGAATTTTTATTTTCGTCTCTCTTTTCAAAATAAGCTGAAAGATAAGATTCCCTATCCATATCTACTAAAAGTACAGAGTACCCTAACTCTGCTAGTGCATATCCTAGATTAATTGTGGTAGTAGTTTTGCCTACACCACCTTTAGGATAGTTAACTCCGATTTTAATAGTTGATTTATTCTTCATTTTTTTTGCTCCTTTTCCGATGTGTTTATATCAATTTATCTGATTGTTTATATAACCATAAAAGTATCTGAAGTGAATTTACTAACTCATTTTTTTGCTTAAAAAGGTTTTTATATCGAAGGGATGTTTGTGATGGAGAGAAGGTTCTTTTTCGTGCATTGCCCAAATAAACAGGTGTATTGGCAAGTGTCACTGGATCAATAGCTTTTATAATCATCATCACAGTTTCAAGAGCTTTAATAAAATCAATATTTGCTTCGATAATATCTTCTTGAAATATATCATAAAAAAATTCGTCATTTCTATTAAAGTAATTATATGTTATGTTCTTTTTTATTACTGGATAAAGGTTAAAAATATCATTATAGCTTAGGTTAGTAGGGATAGAAAATGGGACTACAAGTTTGTCTACTATCTCAGTTTTCACTCCAGTAGCTCGCCCTATTTCGGTTATTGTTTTAAAATATATATCTTCAACTAATCTACGTCTATAAGCTAAGGCCGTTTTTTCACAAGTAGAATATTTACACTGTGCTGAGGTAGAAGAAAACCTATTAGCACATATATCTTGTATGATTTTTATTTCGATAACATTACAAGTTTTTTCGACTTGTTTTATAGCTCTTTTCATACAATCAATAAGTAAAGAAAAAGCAGTTAACAAAACTTTAGCTTGTTTTTTGAGATCAATCATATCTTTATCGTCCTCAGGAACAACAAGCAAGTGATTGGAGCCATTAGATATTGAAATATTTTTAAATAAGTTAAAGTTGCTAAGTAATATTTTAAATTGCTCTGTACTTATAATTAATGACATAATAGCACCTACCTTTAACTATTGTGAAAAAGAAGAGAGGCGAGCAATCTAACAACTTCACTTTTAATCTTATTAACACTGTTTTCTGACATATAAATATTATAATCAGTGTTTAATATTTGTTGGATAGTATGTGTATCATATCTGTCTTCAAGTAATTTAAAAACGATACTTACCTTATGCTGTTTGTCTGTATTAATCTTTCCACCCTTGGTCTTACTATAATAGATGTTTAAGAGATAATCCTTACCTAAAGAATATTTTTCTTTAAGATGATGAACTGTCCAATCAGAAATTGCATCATAAGTTGATAAGGTGGAGAATGTAATATTTGTGATTACAGTATTATCACTAACATATTCAAGGTCATGGATAATACCTATTATCTCTTTTACTATTTTTGTATTACTCATTTTAGACGAATAAAGCAAAACTCAAAACAAGAAGGGGAGAGTTTGCTAGTCTCCTTTCAATTAACCTGTAACCATACCTATCTTTAGCTGTTTTAAACTAATATTTTAAGCTTATAAAACAGAATCGCTTTTATCATTAGTTAGTAAATCATTATTTTTAAGAATACTTTCGCTTGTAACTGATGTGTTATCTGGAGTTTCTATTGTAAGGAAATATTTATTTATTTGTTCTAAAGGGATTTCTAATTGTTCTACCAAACGGTATATATCTGAAGCAGAGAAATTAATCTCACCATTAATTTTCTTATAAACCGTTGCTTGTGACTGTCTTAAAATGTCGCATAAATCAATATATTTTATACGCTTTGAAGCAAGTAAGATAATCAACTCGGAAGTGTCGAATTTAATGTCGCTTTTTTTCAAAATATACTTACCTCGTTTCGATAATATTCTGTTTAGGAATTTGAGTTTATCTGTTAATATTATACTATATATAAAAAAGTCAGTCAACAAAATTATAGAAAAGTATAAAAATTTATTAAAAACTATAACAGACAAAATCATAAAAACGCTTGATTTTATAAGGGGGTTATAAAACAGTGATCTTGTAATGATTAGGAATCGGTTCTTAATGTTTACAGGTTACGCAAGTTGTAATACTTAGGAGTCGGCTCTCAATATCTGCAAGTTGTGTAAATTGTAATACTTAGGAACTGGTTCGCAATGTTTACAAGTTACGCAAGTTGTAATATTGAGGAATAGGTTCTTAATATTTGCAAGTTACGTTAGTGGTTGTGTTTAAGTATATTTGATTTTGAAATAGTGTTTGTGATTAATGAAGTAGTAAATGATTTTCAAAAATAAACTCTATAAAGCTTAGAATAAAAATAAATTCCCACTCAAAGCAGGTTTAATCAGTTGCTTTGAGTGGGAATTGAAATATTCTGATATAAATTTGTAAACTAAAACGCTTGGCACTAATACAGAAAAATTTTCAAGATTAGTTCAATATTACTGGTATTAATCTTGAAACGGCTTTAAACAGCGAGTTTTTGTCCTGTTTGTTGCAATTATGTTGCAATATACCTGGGAGAGAGGCTTTTTCTTGATTCTAATCCATTTTGCTGACAGCATTATAAAGAGTTTTTACCTCTTGATTTATGTAATAATTAATGTCAACATCAATGTTTGTGTGTCCCATCAAAGCTGTTAGGTCTGCATCGCTTACGCCAGTTGCTGACATTCTGGTTGAGAATGTTCTACGGCAAGAATGTGGTGTGTATTCCGGACCAAATCCAAAGCTTCGCATAAGCTTATCAAATCTATATCTAAAGTTTGATTGCTCCATTTGCTTTAAGGTTTCTTTATCACAGAAAATTGTTTTTCCGTTTCGGTCAATACATCTGTTTACTAAAGGTTGAATCTGAGGATGAATTGGAATAATTCTGTTGCTTCCTGCTGTGGTTTTTTTACCAGCTTGGAAATATGGAATACCATCCTCTGATATATGGTAGCTGTCTATTGTAAGCTCAAGAAATTCAGAAATTCGGAAATTCAAATAGCATAAACATAATACATAATCTAAATACTCATATTCCTCAAGATGTTCCTTGAAATTAGCTAAGTCTTTTTCTGTAAAGCGAGATTTATTGTTTTTCTTCTCGGTCGGAGTAGTTATGCTTATAAAA
>JAXJDU010000144.1:0-3453 GCA_036301785.1 Acutalibacteraceae bacterium
ACACTAGACAACTTGTCGGCATAATTTACTCAGCACTTCGTCCTTCTCCTTGACAAGCGACAGCTTGCCTGCGTCGTCGTCCTCGTTCTGAGCAAATTCTGCTCGACAATCTATTCAACCGTTTAATCAGGTATTAGTATAAAATTTGAATATAAAAAATAAAACGCAACATTAAAAGCACAAGGCTTTGAAATGTTGCGTTTTTGTTTTGTAGTTATTCAGGTGTAATTTTTAATTATAGCATTTTCTGCTTGTTTACTATAAGCGAAAATTCAAGGTCCAGCCTTTCAGCTGCTTTTCGGCAAAGTAACATTCTGTTCAGAAAAATCTCAAAGAAGTTTATTACCGAGCAAACCTCGGTGTCAATCTGAATTTTCAGCTCTATAACTCTTTTACCCTCGGTATCTTCAGGTTTAACCTTAAGCTCTGATTTTACAACCGAGTAATTTACTCTGTCGTGGATATCAAATACTGCTATATCCTTATTGCGTACTCTGGTGCGTCTTACATCACTTTTATCAGCAAGAATAAGTGCAGCTGAAACAGGGCTTACAGGGAAGGCTGTGTGCTCGTCATGATTACCGATTGCTGTAATAATGGTTGCGATATCCTCAGCACTTGCTGACATTTTGTCAAGGATTCTGAATGCCATTATAGCACCACTCTGTGCGTGGTCCACACGGTTTATCACATTGCCTATATCGTGCAGATAGCCTGCAATTTCAGCAAGCTCACATTCTCTTTCACTATAGCCAAGCTCTCGCAATATGTTGCCGGCAGTCTGTGATACCTTGTTAACATGGGCATAGCTATGCTCGGTATAGCCAAGAGCCTTTAAGGATTCATCTGCCTTTTCAATATAGGTTTTAATAGCACTGCTGTTTTTTATTTCTGATATTGTAATCATAAAGCCTCCAAAGAGTTTATATTATGCTGCGTGTGACTGTGTTTCGTAATCAGGTGTATCGTTTTCAGTAACAGGTAATAATTTTAAATCTGTAACAGCTTTGCTGTTTGTAAAGTATTCAGATATTGCCTTTGCAGTTGATTTCAGGATATCTGAATTAAGCCTGAAGCTCTCGATAGCAAGCACTTTATGTCTTTTATAAAGTGCCACCTCTGTTTTTGTAGGTTTAATAATATCCTTTAAAAATATTACAACACCAGCAACAGCTAAAAAGATATTTTCCAGCGTATTATCAAAGGCAGTTACAGCATTGTTATCTATCTGATACATAATTTTTCTGAAAGCTGATAAAAGAATTACAGTTAAACAAAAATTAATCATAATAAACATCTCCTTTACAATTTTAATTATACACTCGAAGGTGTACAGTTTTTGGGACTTTTGTTGTGAAAAGGAAATTTTTTATTGTTGATTATTTAGAGAAAGGTTTGTTATCTGTAATTTTTAGAAACCTTGCTTACCATGTTTTTAAAATCTTCAACCACTTCTTGTGGAGAAATAATTGTAACCTTGTTGCCAAGGCCAAACACCCAGCCAAAAAACTGTTGGCTAGGGTAGACGCTTACAACTATATCGCTTCTTGCCTCGTCAGCACGCATTACTGTAAAATCCTCGCCGAAACGGTCTTTTATAATACCTATAAGCCTGTTGTCGATACGCATTGTAACATCTGTTGGAGTATCGCCACCAAACATACCAAAGGTTTGCTTGACATAGGCAGAAACATCAAAATTCTGGATAGCCTTTGTGCCTCGTTGTGGAGTATCAAGGATTTCTACATTTTTAATTTTATCTATTCTGAAATGCTTTACCTTGCCCTGTAAATGGTCGTAGGCTACCAGATAGTATTTTTCATCGTCCCATATCATACACCATGGGCTTACCTGATAAGGCTTACCGTCCTTTTTAGGTCGTAGCATTACCTTTTCGGTACCACCATACGAAACATACCATTCGTAATAATTAAAGCTTATTTGCTTTTGCTTTTCTATGGCACGGTAAATGCTGTCTATGCTTATGTAAATGCTTTCATTATAGGTTTTCGAGCGTTTCTCGATAAATACTGTACGCTGCAGTGTTTTAGCCTCGTGTACACTTACCTCTTTTTCAAGCTTTTTAATAAGCTCGCTTGTTTTTTTCTTGGTTATAAAATTTGTAGATTGCACAGCGTCAAGCATAAGCTTGATTTCAGCAAGCTGATATTTTCTGCCGCTGGTAAGCTTATACTCAACTCTTTTGCCGTTTTTGGTGTGGGTTATTTCAAAGCCATATAAAGCCAGAAGCTCTATGTCTGAATACAGGCTTTTTCTTTCAGACTGTATGTCATATCGTTCAAGCTCGTTAATAATTTCCTGTATAGTCAATCCATGGTCTTCATCTGTATTTTCAAACATAATTTTTTGCAAATACAATAGCTTAAGCTTTTGATTTCTATGCTTTGACATATTAACCCCTCCTGTGAAAATCGTGAGATAAATTGAATGTTATTTAATTTTTTTAATAGGGTGTCTGATTACTGTTTTCCACTTTTCAGGGGCAACTTTTCGTGTATCAGAAAGATATATTTCATGATGTAATCTGTTTTCATTCATATCATTAACATATCCATTTTTGTTTAAATAATCATCCATTAATGCGACTGATTCAGGCTCATCATCAAATGAGCCTGAATGCATAATTTGAACGCATAATCCCTCGTCTATTGTGATGAATTTAGCTGATGAGCAATCTAGCTTTTTCTTTTTGGTTGCAGTTTGAACTGCCCAATCAAAATCTGACTCAGTAATAAAATCAGGTAAGCGAATAACAGAAATCCAATTAAAGCTTGATTTATCGGAGTAATCTACACCTTCAACATTTTCTTGCCACCAAAACCCCTCTAATGGTGGAACAACATATTCAAAGAAACCATCAATTTTATAATCTGTTTTGTAGCTCATTTTTAAGGTATATGCTATTGCATACAAAACACTTATCGCTTGTTGATATGTGCCACCTTCTTCGTTAGGATTGCCGTTACCTCTTACTGCAATATAATTTGCCTTTGGTACATTTACAATCTGGGGCTTGTTTTTTGGCTTATAAAATTCTTTATATTCTTTTTTGAAATCAAATGCCATTTTAGCTACTCTCTTAAAAATGATTTTATTTTACTCTCTGATAAGATTATTCTCAGCCAGATAGTCGTCATAGCCAGATGTAATATCCTTAATGCCGTCCTCTTGAATAAAGATAATTCTGTTTGCAACTGTTGAGATAAACTCGTGGTCGTGTGATGTAAACAATACAATACCAGGGAAGTTTGTAAGACCCTTGTTTACTGCTGTGATAGACTCAAGGTCTAGGTGGTTTGTAGGCTGGTCAAGTACAAGTACATTTGCACCACCCATCATCATTTTAGACAACATACAACGAACCTTTTCGCCACCACTAAGCACCTTTACAGGCTTGAATACATCTTCGCCACTGAATAGCATTCTGCCTAA
>JAXJDU010000145.1:0-5372 GCA_036301785.1 Acutalibacteraceae bacterium
ACTCTGTACATAGCTGTAAGCACGCCGTCTTCGTAGTATACCTTTGCAAAAGAAAGATTTTCTTCACTCAGGCTGTAATTCAGGTTTTCAGCTTTCCACTGCTGATAAGAAGCATTTGGGTTTGAGTCCAGATTTTCATAATAATCATTAATGCCTGATATAATCTGCTCCTTTATGTCATCATAGCTTAAACCGATTTTATCACAGAAATCTTCATTGGTTAAAAGCTTGCCGGTAGCAACATCAAAATTGTAAACATCATATTCAGAGCCCATACCCATTTTACGGTTTATGCATACGCTTAATATTCCGTTTGTAAATGAAGCTTTATAGCTGATTTCATTAAGGGTAAGATTCGGTGCAGTGCTGTAATTATCAAGCTCATCATAGTATTTCTGGTGCTTACTGAGAATTTCATCGTTTACTGTCTGGGCATCATTGCTGTCTAACAGGATTTTTGGAATAACATAAGAATATGATGGTCCATTGTCAGAGATAACTGAGCTGTTTTTAGCGTCCTGTACTAAATCATCAAGCATTGGGGTAGAGGACAGTGACTTAAGCAACAGCTTGCACTGCTTATAGGTATAAATATTCTGGTTAATATCCACTGTCTTCTCTGTATCGATAAGCTTGTTTATCTCTTCATAATATTTTTCCTTAGTAAGCTCGGTGTCGTTCCAGCGATAATCATAGATTGGAGCATTATTTTCATCAAGCTGAAGCTGACCATTATTTAATCTGCCAAAATTGCCTTTTCCTATCTCAACAAACTTTCCGTTTTCTATATTATAAACAGTATTGTAATACATATCCTGATGTCCACCGGAATTAAGGATAAGATTTCCTTTTTCAATCCATTGTGCACTGCCGTGATTAAGATAGAAGCTGTCTGTTACTCCGTCAGCCTGAGTATATACCACAGCTCCAGCAACTCCTATACAGTAATCTATCCATAATTCAGGAACGGAATTATCGTCAACATAAATAAATCTGCATTCGGTTGTGTCTGTAGGAGAATCTTTGTTAAACACTTGGTTAAGGTATGTATCAACCCAACCGTTGCTGCAATCGGTTGTAATTACAGGTGCATCACCATATATTTTTTCTGTTTTTGATGGGTCTACACCGTACTTTTCCTGCTCAATGCTTTCTTTTTCTGGAAAAATATTTATCTTTTCATTTGTTTCGGCATCATAGTCTAAAGTGATTTCTCCGGTAGTTATGTTATAGTACTCTGCTATAGACAGAGTATCAAGTACGGTATCTGTTAAATTACCGTCTTTGTCGTATAAATACAAGAAGGTGTATTTAGGTGAAATATATATATCGTCTTCTCTATAGTGTTTTATTGAATGAAGTGTTGTGCTGCAAAGCAGACCGTTGTCATAATAGGCGTAGCTATCGTAGTACAACAGCTCACCGTCAGAATCATAGTAATTTATTCGTGATACCTTTTTCTCTTCTTCTGGCTCTGTTGGGGTTTCTGCTGTGTCGTCTTTGCTTTCTTCTTTCTTGTCTGAGCTGTCCTTGTCAGCAGAGGTGCTTTCTGTCTTATCAGCAACACTGCTGTTTTCGTCATCAGCAGGCTTCATGGCTGTACAGCCACTGCCAGCAATAACCCCTGTCAATAACAAGCATAATATAATCGCTTTAAGATTCTTTTTATTATTAATATTATAGCAGCTGTATGATTTGTTATTTTCTGTTTGCTGTTTATGTTTTTTGCTTTGCATATTTCTTATCCTCCCATGTTTCTGTACGATTATTATAAATAAACACTCATACAGAATATTAATTTATTTATATTTTACAGCTTTGAAGATGATATTTCAATTACATTTTAATATTTTTATGGGATTTATATTATATTTTCTGTTTGTTGAGCTTTTGAAGTAACCTGTATTGCTGTTTATATTCTGAATAATGGCTAAGATTTTTTATCTGACTTAATAGCATACGCCACAAAATAAAAACAACCAGCTCCGTTACAGAGCTGGTTGTTTTATATTTATGTTAATATTTTTTATTCGTCCTTGCCACAGCACTTTTTAAATTTTTTGCCGCTACCACAAGGGCATAGGTCGTTGCGACCTACCTTTTTGCCTTTTTTAACAGTAGCACTTACAGTACCGTCAGAGCCACCACTTGTTGATGTTGGTGTAGCCATCTGCTCACGCTTGATTACAACAGTTGCGTCCTCAACGCCTTCCTGCTGCTCCTCAGCGATTTCCTTGTCGATTTCCTCTGCACTTTCGCCCTTATCCATTGCAGCCTGTCTTGCAATCTCAAGAGCCTTTATGCGTTCTTCTCTGAATGCCTTTGCTCGTTCAACCTCTGCAAGCTGTCTTGCCTGAATGTCTGCAATCTTCTTTGGTGCAGATAAGCATAGCTTAGCTGTGTTTTCTCTGATAGAGTCAATCATCTGGTCGAACATATCAAAGCCCTCCAGTCTGTACTCTACAACAGGGTCCTTCTGAGCAAATGCACGCAGTCTGATACCCTGCTTCAGGTTATCCATATCATCAATATGCTGCATCCAGTATGTATCAACGCTCTTCAGAAGATATACTCGTTCCATCTCACGCATGGTATCCTCTGGCAGTAATGCTTCGTTCTCTTCGTAAAGCTTGGCAGCCTTATCCTGAAGAATATCTATAACCTGCTGGCACTTCATATCAGCAAGCTCGTCAAGAGTAAGCTCAAGACAGTCGTCGTCTTCTGTCAGCAACCAGCCCATGAAGTAATCTCTCAGGCTTTCCATATTCCACTGCTCACGCAGGATATTATCATCGCAGTACAGCTTAACTGTACCCTCGATATTCTCGTTGATCATCTTAACAACAACATCCTTGATGTTCTCGCCGTTAAGCACCTGGTCACGCTGTGTATAGATGATTTCTCTTTGCTTGTTCATAACATCGTCGTACTGTAGTACATTCTTACGGATAGCAAAGTTTCTGCCCTCAACCTTTTGCTGTGAGCTTTCTATAATATTTGAAAGCAGCTTGTTTTCGATTGGCATTTCATCTGGAGTGTTAAGTCTTGTCATAACAGCCTCCATTCTTTCGCCACCAAACAGACGCATTAAATCGTCATCTGTTGACAGATAGAAACGGCTCTTACCTGGGTCACCCTGTCTACCTGCACGACCACGAAGCTGGTTGTCGATACGACGGGATTCGTGACGCTCTGTACCGATAATGTACAAGCCACCAGCCTGACGCACCTCTTCAGCCTCGTCCTTCAGCTCGTCCTTAAACTTCTGGTTAAGCTCCTGGAAGGTTTTTCTTGCGTTAAGGATATCCTCGTTATCTGTTTCGCCATAGGCTGTAGCCTGAGCAATAAGCTCCTCGTCAAATCCATTCTTTCTCATCTCTGACAACGCCATAAATTCAGCGTTACCACCAAGGATAATATCAGTACCACGACCAGCCATGTTTGTAGCGATTGTTACAGCACCCTTTTTACCAGCCTGTGCTACAATCTCAGCCTCTTTTTCGTGCTGCTTAGCGTTAAGTACATTGTGCTTGATACCACGCTTTTTAAGCATGCTGCTTAGTACCTCTGATTTTTCGATTGAAATTGTACCAACAAGTACAGGCTGACCCTTTTTGTTGCACTCTATAATATCCTCGATAACAGCGTTGAATTTACCCTTCTCGTTTTTGAAGATATAGTCAGGCTCGTCAATTCTCTGTACTGGTTTATTTGTAGGGATTTCGATAATATCAAGCTCGTAAATCTCGCCAAATTCAGATTCCTCTGTCATAGCTGTACCAGTCATACCAGAAAGCTTTTTATACAGACGGAAGTAATTCTGGAATGTAATAGTAGCAAGGGTTTTACTCTCGTTTTCAATCTTTACGCCTTCCTTAGCCTCAATAGCCTGATGTAAGCCCTCGTTATATCTACGGCCATACATCAGACGACCTGTGAATTCGTCAACGATAATAACCTCGCCGTCCTTTACAACATAGTCAATGTCAACATTCATTGTACCATGTGCCTTTATAGCCTGGTTGATATGGTGCTGAATTGTAAGGTTGTCTGGGTCTGTAAGGTTATCAATGCCAAAATAAGCCTCTACCTTTTTTACACCGTGCTGTGTAAGTGTAGCTGTTTTTGCCTTTTCGTCAATAATATAATCAATACCCTCAGATTTATAATAATCCTCGTTATCCTCTTTTGTATCAATCTCAGCAAACTTCTCGCATTTTAATGTACGGGCAAGCTTGTCTGCCTTTTCGTAAAGGTCTGTAGATTTATCACCCTGACCAGAAATAATAAGTGGTGTTCTTGCTTCATCAATAAGAATTGAGTCAACCTCATCGACAATAGCAAATGCATGACCACGCTGAACCTTTCTGTCCTTATAAACTACCATGTTATCTCTCAGGTAGTCAAAGCCCAGCTCGTTATTTGTACCGTATGTGATATCTGCAAGATAAGCCTCTTTTCTCTCGGCACTTGAAAGGTTATGTACAATAAGACCAACCTTTAAACCAAGGTAGCTATACAGCTTACCCATCCACTCAGAGTCACGGGTTGCAAGGTAGTCGTTTACTGTTACTACATGTACACCTTCACCTGTTAAGCCGTTAAGGTATGCAGGCAGTGTAGCAACCAATGTTTTACCTTCACCAGTACGCATTTCTGCGATTCTACCCTGATGAAGAACAATACCACCGATAATCTGTACAGGGTAATGACGCATACCAAGCACTCTGTCAGAAGCCTCTCTACATACAGCAAAAGCATCTGGCAAAATATCGTCTGTAGTTTCGCCATTTGCTAATCTCTCTTTTAAAATATTAGTCTGATTTTTCAGTTCTTCCTCTGTCATAGCCTTATACTTATCCTCAAGTGCAAGCACCTGATTCATTATAGGCTTAACTCTTTTAAGCTCTTTTTTACTGTAGTTACCAAACAAAGCTTTAATAATACCCATTGTTGATAAACCTCCTATATCTATATCCTTTTATATATAACAAATTCAGTCAAATTAATTTATTATTAAGCAAAGGTCTGTAATCTAAATCATTATAACACATCTTAATCTAAAAATCACTAAGAATTTGTAAACAGATGAATTTATTTTTTGATTTTTTATATTTTTTAAGATTTTTCTTTTATAATTCATTAATCTGTTGACAATGCGATGAAATAAGATAAAATTAAATTATACCCACCCCATGGGGGTGGTGAGATTGTAGTTTGTGTGACTGCTAACGCAGTCACACAAAGACACGCACAAACCAAAACTTAAAGTTTGGGTAAAGCCTTTTTAAAGGCTTTTGGGGTCGAGGGGTAACACCCCTCGTGGGATTTTAAAGGGCAACGCCCTTTAACTCATAGTTTTTTCTAAAAAT
>JAXJDU010000146.1:0-10940 GCA_036301785.1 Acutalibacteraceae bacterium
AATGGAAAAAATTAAGAATTACAAATATTTGCCACATGTAAATGAATTGTTTGAGGATGCATCTCAATTTGTTTTTGATGAAAAAAGTGCTGCTATTGCATTTGGAAAACTTCAGGCAATTATGGGAGAAAGAACTAAAAAAAGTGAAGATGACGATTCTGAAAGCTCAACAAAGGAACAGTATACACAAATAGTTTGTATTGTTTTTGATGACTATGATATTAAGGAAACAGGTTTTTCGAAATATTTACCACAGCCACCTGTTCAGGGTAAACCGTATGTAAATACAAACGGTTTAACATTTGTGTTTGCTTGCAGAGATCTTGCACAGCTGCCAAGGTACTGTGGCAATATTATTGAAGTAACTGACGACACCGAATCTCACGCAAAGGTAAGTAGCCAGTACAATGTATTGTCAAGAGAAACCTTAAATAATCTGAGTAAATCTGGTTCTCAGGCTAGTACAACAAGTAATATAGAAAATCTGATAGATTATAAAAAATTCAGCAATCATTTTGTGTTTTACGATGAAAATCAATCAAGAGGCTTGTCAATAAAAAATGACTATAAAGATGCTTTCAGAAGATTAAGTGCAATATATTACAGAAGAATAGCAGAAAATGGTAATGTTCCTTCAATGGTTACACTTTTTGAGATGTATGGCTATAAGCCGGAAATGATCAGCGATAATCAGATTAAAGATATTTTAATAGAAAGCTGGCAGAAGAGTGATGTTACAAAAAATTTAGCTGTTCCTATTGGTAAGAATGAACATGGTATTGTTGAGCTGGATTTGTATGAAAAAGCCGATGGACCACATATGCTTGTCGCAGGAACAACAGGCTCTGGTAAGTCAGAAACTATAATTACATACCTTATTGGATTATGCATGAAATATTCACCTACATACCTGAATCTTATGCTGGTTGATATGAAAGGTGGAAGCTTCTCTAACAGATTAAGAGAACTACCTCATTGTGTTGGAGTTGTAGATGATACTGCTGGAGAGAGTGAAGGTATTTCTGCAGTATATATGTTAAAGAGATTTTTAGCGGTATTGAATGCAGAGATTAAGCGTAGAAAAATTCTGCTTAATAAGTTTGGTGTTGATACCGTAGATGCTTATATCAAAGCAGAGATAATTATCACTAAAATATTAAATGGAGATACAAGCGAAGATCAGTTAAATGCTTTAAACGATTCCCAAAAAATCAGGCTTCAAGAGTATAGAGAAAAAGGAGAAAAGCCTGAAACATTGTCTCATCTTGTTTTAGTAGTTGATGAATTTACAGAGCTTAAACGCTTCAGCAGCGAAAGTGATGATATAGATTTTATTACAGAAATAACTACCATTGCAAGAGTTGGCCGTACATTGGGTTTTCATATTGTACTGGTATCACAGAATATCGAAGGTGCAATTACCGAAGATATCAGAATTAATTCAAAATCAAGAATTTGTTTAAAGGTTGCAACCAGAGCAGCTTCTAAAGAAATGCTTGATGGCAGACCAGATGCAGCTTCTCCTACTATGCCTGGTAATGGCAGAGCTTATTTGCTTGTTGGAACTGGAAGCAGATTTATGTATTTTCAATCTGCTTATACAGGAGCTAATAAGGATGAAAAAATAGAACCTACAGTAACTGCTGTACAGGTTTCTTTATGTGGAAGTCACAATAAAAAATATTATGTTTCAAATAAACATAACAAACGAATAAAGCGAGCTTCAAAAAAAGTAAGTGAGGGAGATACTCAGTTAAGCTACATTATAAGTACTATTCAAAATATAACTAAATGTAATGAAAATGAAACGATTTTTAGAAATCCTCGTGTAATATTTAAAAATCGCTTAAAGTCAAAATATTCTGATCCAACACAGTGGAGGTGAGAGGGATTGCTGAAAAAAGAAATGATATGCGTTCTTGGTCATCAAGATATACCTGTAATACAAGAACAGCCTGAATTTATGGTGGATTTGCTGCAGACAAATTTGTTGCTGTTTGGTACCTCAATGAGTGGTAAAACAAATTTTCTGAAATTACTTATCACCGTATTACATAAGCAATATCGAGAATGTGATGAGCAAATGTTTATTCTCGATTTTGGAGGAGCGTTATCAGAGTTTGAAACATTGCCTTTAGTGGCAGCTTATTTTGATAACTCAAACGAAGAATATGTAAAGCGTGTATTCAAGCTTTTAGATGATCAGCTTAAGGATAATATATCTAAGCTGAAAGGAAAAAATTATTGTTCCTGTGACAATGCACAGCCAATTCACACAACATTGTTTATAGATAATGTAAACGCATTTCTTGATGAGCCAAGATATGCAACCTATCAGGAAAAATTAGCGAAAATATGTCGTGATGGTTTATCTAAGGGTATAACAATAGTAATGACAGCCAGCTCAACAAAGGGTCTTAGTCAATATATGAACAGCTTTAAGCAAAAGATTGCACTTGAAATGCCAGTTGAAAACTATCTCGATATTTTCAGTCATAAAGTAATTCCTGTTGGTAATAATCCTGGACACGGATATGCAAATGTTACATTGATTCCTAAGAATATCACAGGAACATTCCCTATGCAAACTGCATACGAAATACAGCTTAATTTTGCTGATAATATACATAGCGGTGAGTTTGAATTTAATGTGCAAAAATATTTTGCAGATAGAACCGTCAAAAAATATAAGCGTTTTCCACAGGTGTTAGATCAAAAGGGGTTTGACAAGCTTGTAGAAGATAATAAAGAAGATGAAAATATAACCGAACAATCAGCTGGAAATAAAGCCATAGTTGGTTTGGATTACACAGAATGTAAGCCTTTTGAAGTGAATTATGACTCTGCTAGGGTTATTGCTATATATGGAAAAAAGGAATTTGGCAAAACAAATTTATTGCGTAGAATGCTTAAAGAAATGCTGGTTGATGAAAACTATCGTTTTGTGTTTTTTGATGATGGCAGAGAACAGCTGAAAAAATATATTTCAGATGAAGTAACTCCAGAAAACAGAAAAAAATATATCAATGGAATTGAAGAACATATTATTAAACAGAAGGATATTGTAAACAGAAAAGTAATCGATGTTACCGTAAAGCTTTCGCCGATACAATTGTTTATAAAATGTATTCATGAGAATTTTATGGATTTAACAGGTATTAAAAGACTGAGTAACTCTGTTTTTACGGAAGTTTTCGGTAACAATATGTACTTGGAACCAAGCAGTGCAGAAATCTATAATAAAAATACTGTTTTTGTATTACAAAGTAAATTTCTATATATGAATACCATAGCTGCTAAAATATTTATGGAAATAATATTACCTTCTATGGCAGCACAGGCAGAAGAGAAAAACTGGATATTTATTTTTGCTGATGTAAAAAATATCAACGATAGTGAAATCAGAGATAATTTTAATTCAGTAATAGAAACAGCCTTTTTATTGGATAATATTGCTGAGTTTGTTTCTGAAAGAGGTCAGAAATCAGTGTTTGGCAATATGGATGTTAAAAGCCTGAAAGATGAGTATGCACATTGCGAAATTGGTGATGGTTATGTATATTCAATAGAAAAGGATGAGCTTGTAAAAGTAAAGTTTATAAAAGAGGATGGGGTGTAGTAATGAGTGGATTTGTCAGAGCAGATATTGGTGCATTTGAAAGATTTGTAGTCGAAAGCGAAGAAGCTATAAAAGAGTTTGCAAGCATCAGAAATGAGTTTGACCGTATAAACAATACACTGTTAAGTAAGTGGGAAGGAAGTGGTCAAGTTGCTTACAGAAATTTAGCTGATGATATAACACAGAGGGTTGGAGGTATAAAGGATGTATTAGATATTATTAACGATACGATTGTTAAGGATGTTATTGATTCCTATAATAAGATTGATATAGAATTAGCTGAATATAACCGTAACCCACCTAAAGATACTGAGTCAGCACAGGAAGGATGATATGTATGGAAGAACGAAAAACAGGCGTTTTCAATACAATAAAAAAAGAGAACACTGCACAGGAGTGTGGTGAGCTGATTCCAGTGTCAGAGAATAACCCAGATACAATCTACAATCTTTTATTTAAAAAGTATGACGAGGAGAGTTAAAAATGAGCAGTACAATCAAGGGTACAGAGTTCAGCTATAAAATTGATACAGAGCATGGTATTAATCATGACGGATTTATTGCAGAAGGTACTGAAAGTATTGTATTTAAAGGAGTTAAATATGGTAACGATCTTCGTTATTCCTGTGCATTGAAATTTAAACCTAAATACAGATTAAGTGATTTTATGAATCGTGAATATAAAATACTCGAATCTATGCAGACCTGCAGATCGGTGGTTCGTGTATTGGATGTAATTGAGGATCTTGGTGATTTTTCTATCCCTTATAAACAAGGTGAAATATCCGGAGAGGACTTCTTTTGCGTTGTTGAGGAATATATTGATGGTGATTCTTTGCAGGATTATTGTATAAAGCAATGGTTTGAATACGATAAAGAAACACGAAGATGGAGAAGAAATTCCAAGGAGTATGAATATCGTGAAATTGTAAAATTTCAGAATCAGATTGTTCAGTTTATGATAAATCTGTGCGAGATTATGACATTTGTTTCAAATGTTAATGTTAACAACGGAAAAACTGAAGTTAATAAGCCTGTTGTGTTACATTGTGATATAAAGCCTGAAAATATAATGGTTACCAAGCATGGCAAAGAGCTGGTGCTGATAGACTTTGGCCGTTCTCAGGAGCTTATGGACAGCAGAGTGTATCAGCACTACAGCAACCAGCTGGATAAGAGCTTTTTAGCTGATTATAGCAACGGAGAATGGCAGGAGGAAGGTAAGGATAACCTGTATTCCTATGGTACCGTTGGCTATTCTGCACCAGAATGCTTTGCAGAAGCAGAGAAAGGTAACTATCCTTTTAAAGAACAGCAAGAAATAGTCAAAAATGGATGTGTTTCAGTAGAAAGTGATATTTTCGGCTTTGGTACAACATTTTGGGAGTGCTTGTCTATATATGAGATTGGAATGAAAGCTTTTGATCTTTGCAAGCCTTCTGATTTAAATGAAACTGACTTTTTAAATATGGCGATCAAAAGGTCTTATGAAGAAAATATCCGTGATGGTTCTGTAGAGAATTATTGTGACAGAGATTTCAGAGATATTCATAAGGCTTATCACGAATCGCTGGAAAATATTCTTATAAAATGTACACATAAAAGAGAAAAAGGATTTCAGAATCCAAATGAAACTCCAGATGTATATTATCATAATTTTCAGACGCTTAAAAATGATATAGAAAGAGCCAGAGATACTATTCCTTCGTTAGACAGAAAGTCTGACCCACTTGTAAGACAAATGGTTGGTGTGGCAGGCTTTTGTGCTTCGTTGTCGATATGCTTTTTATGTTTATACATAGTTTTATTGTTGTTTGCTAATACCTTAGCGTGGGATAAATGGGAAATTCTAAAAAGGAATTACACAGATAACCAGAAGGATACACTTGTTGATATTGCAGAAGAAATGATGCAGAGTCCGTTTGCGAAAACACAATATGAGAATTATGAAGAAATATTGTCGTTTATGCATAGTGGTGATCCTAATGATGATGTGGTAGATGAAGAAGAAGCAGAGATACTTACGAATTTGCTTACTGAAAATATTGCAGATCAGTCACAATGGGTGAAATACTTAGATGAGATAATGCAGTATGGCAGAAGTGATAATATGGACAATATTTCAAAAAGTGTTTACAGAACAAACCTATCAGTTGAATTTAAAAGCGATGGCTATACATTGGCAAAAGCTATTGCACAGGTGAATGATGCTGATGACAGCGACTCAGAAAAACTTATTCCTGCGTATGAAACAGTTAAAAAATACGCAAATAACCCTAAGTTTAAAACAGCAGTCTACAAGCTTGCCAATAAACTTATGATGGGTAGTAAAATTGATACAATAGCCACAGGATTAAACACTGACCGTGAAAGTATCCGAAAAGTGTTGATACCATTGACTTAAACCAGAGGGAGATGAGATTATGGCTATACGAACCAGTGAAGAAGAAAAGCTTTTATCAGAAAAAAGAAACGAACGAAAGCAAGCTATAAAAAAATATGGTTCTGATTTTTTGTCGTCATTTTTAATTGGAATAAAAGCAGGTGGTATAGGAGTTGCTATTGTAATTGTAGCATATCTGGTGGCTAAGTTTTTCTTTAATTGGGATCTGTTCTACGAAACGGATTTAGAATATACTGCCATTGTTTTTGTTGTTACAATTATATTTTTTGTTTTGGTTTTATTGTGTTGCTTTGTAGCCTTTATACTGTATAACACAAAGCACACCAGAGGAACAAAATATAAATCTGTTAATGAAGGGGTGAATAAATGAAAATAAAAATGATGAAAGTGCTTAACTTTATTTCGGGGGTAAGCTTCTTTCTGTCTGCTGCAAGCTTGCTTGTTATTCCTTTTATAAAGTATGGTCAGGAATTACCGGTTATTGCATATGTGGTAGCCTGTTTCTTCTGGATAGGCTTGATAATCGGTTTGATTCTGCAAGCAGTACTTGCAGTAAACTGCAAAAGGCTTTCGCTGAAAAACGAGAGTAAAAAGCATAGGATTCTTTATATTGTTTCAGCTGTTGCTTTAGCAGTGGTTGTTATTTTGTCATTACTTAACAGTAAAAATATTTTTGTTTTTTCTGTTAGTATATTTTTACTGTTGCTTTCATTACAGGCAGCAGTAGTAATAAAAAGGGAGGGTTGTCTGAAATGAAACATAAAATTAAATTTATATGCAGACAAATAGTAGCGTATGTATGTGTTATCGCATTATTGGTAACACAAAATACCGTGTTGGTATTATCGGCAGATGAAAACGGTGGTAAAATAAATCTGGAATTGGGTAGTGACTATCAACAGAAATTACGCCCATTTATGACCTATAACGGTAGCAATGTAGGTATTGCTAGCTTTAATTATACGTTGAATCACATAGAGAATGGTGATAATGTAAAGTTTTTTGCAAAAGCAACCTTCAGCAGTAAAGAGGCAAAAGAATATGAAAATGTTCAATTAAGTGATTTTTATATTTCTCCAGAATTTGCTGATAAGTATAATTTAAACATTCCTGAAACTGAAAACAATACGATAGTTGTTGATCACGGAACGATATTAAAAAAACAAATTATATGTATACCGAACAATAATGTACACTATAAAGGTCAACTGTCTACAGTTGATATACAGGGTTGTACCTTTGAAGGTGTAGTTGAAGGTGAAGAAATAAAGCTTGCAGAGGGTTTACAATGGCGTGTTGGATATAGTGGTGGTGAATATTACTATAAAGTGTTATATAAAGCGTCAGATGGTTCAAATATAGATGTAACTGATAACATTCCTACAAATAGTGAAAATTATATTGTTACTGCAACTGAGCCTGTTGTAAAAGACAAGCCGGTTGTTTCTGCCAGTGTAAAGCTTGCTGCTCAGGGTGATAATAATAAAATCAATTATGTTCAGGACAAGGGAATTGTTGCTAACAGCAGTGTAATAGTTTCGGTTAGTTCCGAAGATGATAGCGATATTAATGGAATGACCTTTACACTTTATTCAGATGAAACCAAGCTGGCTGGACCATTAGCTGCTGTTAAGAATAGTGATGGTAAGTATGTAGCTGATTTCACGCTGGAGCTTTCTGATAAAGAGGGATGCTATAGCAGAGAGATTAAGGATTTAAAATATACGATTAATGGTATGCAAAAGCCGGAAAATCTTTCTGTCAGCCTGAATGGTAAAAGCTCCAATACTGTAATTCTGGATAAAGACGCTCCGGTGCAGGCTAGCGATAACCCTGTGTCTTTAAACTATGATAACGCACAAAAAACAGTTACGGTTAAGGGTGGATTTGAAGATAATTTATCAGGCGTTAAAAAAATTGAATATGAGATTGAGGGTAAGAAAGAGTCTGTTGTAGTTAATGATTCAAGCTTTGAACATACTTATGAATATTCTGACCTGAATGATTCAGATTGCGACGGACAATACGGTATTGAACTTAAGGTAACTGATAATGCAGAAAATACCCTAAGCATTACTGATTCAGATGGCGATGGTGGTATTGATATCACGCCTCCAAAAATAGGAGAAATAAAGCTTAGTGCAGTAAAAGATAACACTGAGCTTGAATTAAAAGAGGTGCTTAAAAATTCAGATTCAGGTAATTACAGCAAAGAAACTTTAAAGCTGGAAATTACAGCAGAGGATGACGCTGAATTTAAAGAAATAGCTGCTATTTCAAAAGTTATGTTGTTAGATGGTGAAGCTATAAAGTATGAGCAACAAGGCGACATGAAAGGATATGTTTTTTATTTAGAAAATGATGTTATAGGTGATCTGAAAGTAAAGCTGCTTGATGTTCAAGGTAACGAATCAGAGTTATATTCGCTTAAAGAGTTGTTAGCTGAATACGAGAAAGAATCCGATATTAATTGGAATGAATTAAAAACTAATGCATGGATAGTCGACAAAGCAAATCCGGAAATATCTGTTTATTATCATGGTGTTGTTCAAAAGAATAATCAATATTATTATAACCTGAATGGTGGAGCCTTTGAAATCCGTGTTAAGGAGAAGAATGGTTTATCAAAATTTACTGTTAAGCAAGAATATAACGGAGCAAGTGTTGATATATATCCAAGTCGTATTGATGAGGATGATGATGGAATTTTCACATGTTCTGTTGACGTAAACAGTCTTTCAACAGGCTGGTATAACTATACTGTAAAAGCAGTTGACAATGCTGGAAGATTTGATGAAAGGTATTATACTTTCTATGTGGATAAAGAAACACCTTCAGGTGAAATTCAGGCTTTTGTACTTGAGGATAATGTAAGAACTGATGTATCAGTAATCGATAATGAAAACTGGATGACAGAAAAAGACCAGAACGGAAATAACAGATTTATTACATTCCGTATGTATATAGAATCATATGGCTCTGATGTTGAATCTGTCAACTTTGTGATAAACGGAGATACCAGACATCCTGTTACTGCAACATTAGATGGCTCCGAGATAAACGGATATAGTGATGGTTTGTTTACTGTTTTGCACAATAAGTTAAGTGTTGAAGATACAACAAATCGAAAGTATATTGACTTGGTACTTGATACCTCTAAATGGACATCTGAACAAAAAGCAACGTGTGGCAATACTTTCAATATATCTGCTAATGTAAAAGCGATATCACAGAATACCTCTAAAGAAATATTGTACGATTTACATATCGATACTGAAAAGCCTGAGATTAACCAGATTGTAGTCAGCAAGAAAAATACCAGCTTAGAAAATATAGTGAATATTCTATCCTTTGGTGCGTTCTTTAACGATACAATACTGATTTCTGTAAAGGCTACAGATGGCGATAACGACGCAGGAATCTCAAAGGTTACACTTAAACATGATTATCTTACAGAGGAAGCAGAAATGGTGTTTGATGAAGATAGTCAAATGTATACCTGTGATTTAGAAATACCTGCTGGAGAAAGCATATTTAAAAGTAATATTACTGTTAAGGTGTATGATAAAATGGGGAACTGCACTACTGATTTCCCTAATGATAATAATGTTCAGGGTAGTGGTAATGTTCCAAATAACTATTTTGTTATGATCGAACAGAATCCTCCAACAGCAACAATTGAGTTGCCAACTGGCGATAACAGGAATGTTGTTTACAAATCAAACGGAGAAGTATGGCTTAACGCTACTGACCAGAAAATTTGCGTGAGTGTCAACGATCAAGGCGAGGAAAATTCAGGAATCCGTGAAGTTGTTGTTGAAGTTGATGTTAAAGATAAGGATGGCCAGATAATAAAATCCGAAAAAATAAAAGTGGATAAAAACGGTAACGAGCTATTAACTGCTGAAGTTACAAAGGACAAGGATGAGAAAATCTCTGAAGTGTCTTATGAGTTTTCATCAAACGACATCGCTGCTATGTGTGGCAAACCTGGTAACGAAAGTTACACTGTTAAATGTAAGGTTGTTGATAACGCAGGTAATGTTGGTTATGCTGATGAAAAGGTATTTTACCGAGATGTTACTGACCCTGCTGTTACTATGTTTGAGTTTACTCCAAAATCTGAAAATGGTGTAGAGTCAACTACAGAGTTAACAACAGAGGTAGATAGCAATCAATTAGAATATGGTTATTTCTTTAAAAATCCATCCGAAACCGGTGAGGTTAAGCTTACTGCTACAGTAAATGATACAGTAAATGAAAACGGTAACGCTGTTTTGTCGTCAGGCTTCAGAAAGGTTGTTTTCAGATTAGTATCAACAGAAAATGGTGTAGAGGAAACAAAGCAGGTAGATAATCAGATTGATAATAATAAAGCAGAATGTATAATACCTGCTAACTTTAAGGGTAAAATATATGTAGAGGTTTTAGATATGGTTGGTAATAAATCAGAAGAAAAAACCTCAAAAGCGTTTATTCTTGATGAAGATAAACCCGTTATAAAAATAGAGCCATTACCAGACAATAAAGCAAAGCTTGATGATATGGGCAATAAGCTATATACAAGAAATGCTGACACTGTTGACAGTGTTGAGAATGTTGAGTTTGATGTAACAATCTCTGATAAAAAATCGGGCTTGAGTGAGGTTTCTTATACTAAAAGCTCTGATTTGAACAGCTTGAAAGCTGTGTTAACAGAAACAATTGATTATAAATCAACGGATTATACAGTTGGCACAGAATTAGAGCATGGTTGGATAATTACAGAAATGGAAGCTAATCTTGTAACTGAAATTTCCAAAACATTTACCTTTGATGAATTGACAAAAATATCATCAAAAGAAATTCAGGAAATTTCAATAGCATGCAGTAAAGGAGAAAGAACGGAATTTACGACTGATTCTCCTCTTATTATAAC
>JAXJDU010000147.1:0-2913 GCA_036301785.1 Acutalibacteraceae bacterium
GGGGGTCACAGGTTCGAGCCCTGTTGTTCCCACCAAAATTGGCCCGGTAGGTCAGTTGGTTAGAACGCTAGCCTGTCACGCTCGAGGTCGACGGTTCGAGCCCGTTCCGGGTCGCCAATTTTGCCTGTGTAGCTCAGTCGGTAGAGCAGAGGACTGAAATCCTCGTGTCGATGGTTCGATTCCGTCCGAAGGCACCATATATGCGGATGTAGCTCATCTGGTAGAGCGCCACCTTGCCAAGGTGGAGGTAGCGAGTTCGAGCCTCGTCATCCGCTCCAAATCAAAAGCACTTGCAAATGCAAGTGCTTTTTTGTATATTAGTTTAAGTCAGAGTAAGGTAAAGACTTTGCGTAGGGTTGCTTAGTTGCACGCTAAGGAATTAAAGTATGTTCTTGCCAGAGCTGTTACATATAATCAGGTTAAGGCGAGGCAAAAAATAAAATGGAAAGGTTATATATTTTTTCGGGTATAATTCTTTTTGTTATTACGGCAATAATATTTAATGTTGTATTTACAGATGAAAATGATTATGGAATAATAGTTTCTTTGGTGGCTGCAATAATTGTTTTCGGGTTAAGCTTTTTAAGCTCGGTAGTAAGCAAAAAATTGATAAGCAGGGGCAGCAGGATAGAAAATAAAGCACTGAAGGTATTATATTATGCCTTATTCTTACCATTGGCTACTATTGTTATTTTTATTGCTGTATGGTCTGCTATACATATTATAGGCACATTTTTTCCGTCACAGGGAGTTATGCTGATGTTTTTATTAGTAGTTGCGTTTATTTGTGTTGCGTTACCATGCACACAAACTTGGCTTGTACTGATATTAAAACGAATTATCAAAAGTAAATAATTATACTAAAAAATAAAACAGTACGAAGCTTGGTGTGTTTCGTGCTGTTTTATGCATTCTGGGAGATTTATTAAGATATGTGGCTATTATCAGATGTTTTAAATTTTCTTTTTACAACGAGCCTGTAAACGGGGGTTATAGCTATGATAAAACATAACAGCACGGAATAAGCGTTGATTCTGTGCTGTTGTGTTTGTTTTAAGGTGTTTGTGGTATTGGACAGTTATTGTACTGTGGTTTGGGGTTTCGTTTTACAATGAGCCTGTAAACGGAGCTTATAGCTGTATAAAAATAACCAGCACGGATTTTGTTTTGAATCTGTGCTGGTTTATGCGTTTTAAGGTATTTATTAAGATAAGTGGTATACTTAATATGTTTTTTTATTTTGTTTGAGAATGGGGCTGTAAATGGGCTTTATAGCTGTATAAAAAACAAAAAAGCAGGGCATAGGCTCTGCTTGTAATGTTTATTCAGATTAACTTAAATTACGCTGATGCGTTCAGCTTGCGGGCTAGTGCAGACTTGCTTCTAGCTGCTGTATTCTTGTGTAGAATACCCTTGCTTACTGCTGTGTCAATCTTCTTAACTGCAAGACGAACTGCCTCTGCTTTGTCAGCAGCGTTTGTGTCAATTGCAATGTGAGCGTTCTTAACTGATGTTCTAAGAGCTGACTTGAAAGCCTTGTTTCTAGCGTTCTTTGTAGCTGTAACCTTAACTCTCTTCTTAGCTGATTTAATGTTTGGCATCTAGTGCACCTCCTTTGCCCATACTCATGTACAACTTATAATAGCATTTTATTGATGAAATTTCAAGTGTTTTTCAAAATTTTTTTGAATATCCGTTTTTTTATACAATACGGATATACTGTATTTAATGCAGAAAAAATTATTTGTCTATATTTTCATTCTCGTGTGGCTTGTAATACTTAGAATAATAGATAATACCTGTTACAAGCAGTATTACAGCAGAAACAGCCCTTATAATCCAGGAGTATATTCCACCAAGCAGGTCAACATCTGCCAGTATTACATCAGCCAGCCACCATGCACCCAGAAACAAAAAATAAACGCCTGGTAAAAGCAAAATACGATAATCCTTAATGCCTGTAATTATAAGGTAAATTCCAATCAGAAAAAAAGCCACAATATACAAGTAAACCATTTAAATTACCTCTCGTTATTTCTTTTCGCTTGCACGCTTTGTTTTTCTGCTTCGGGAGCCTTTTGGGCTTTCTTTTTTAGGTTTGCTGTAAATAAGGCAGATAATCAGATAGCCACCAAATATTATCACACCTGCATAATGTACCCATTGCATAGCCTCAACGCCTGGCCACAGCTGTGAAATAAGGTAGTCGAACATTATCCAGATACCCTCAAATAAGAAAAACAACGCCACAGGTCTGAACAGTAACGCGTGGCGAAACATTGGTGCAAAAAGCAATATTGCTACTATTATGCACACAGCACCTGCCAATATAGCTATCAACATAACAATCTCCTCCTTTTTGCAGAGATTATATTTTGCTGATTATAAGTATAAATAAATTTTTGTGGATAGTCAATATTATATTTAAGTATAGATGGTAAATAGAAACAGGGCTGATTGTAAGGTCAGCCCTGTTGACAGTGTATTATGGAATTTGTTTTTACTAATTGACTTATGATGTGAATTTAACCTTAGTATGGCAGTTCATACACTCATTAGAATTAGCAAAGTTGAAGTTGTTGCAGTTAGGGCACTTCCACATTTGAGACATTTCGTCTTGCTCTCTGCTTTGCTTTGTCTCAACAGGCTTAGCTGTGCTTTGCTGAGTAGTAGATGGCTGTGCTGTTGCAATAGGCGGCTGTGCAATGCCTGCAGTATATGAAGTGTTAGCAACCGTAGAAGCTTTAGCTTCAAGTTTGCGTTCTATACTTAATAGGGTGTTTTTGGAAATCTCGCTATTTTCGACAAGTTCGCCAAAGGCTGTTAAAAAAACACCTGTTATTATGCTGAAAGCTATTCCAAAAACTAAGGTTATAATACAACTAAGTAAGCCGGATGTTATAAGTAATATTA
>JAXJDU010000148.1:0-6143 GCA_036301785.1 Acutalibacteraceae bacterium
TACTTATTGTGAAAACCAACACTACCGTTTAGCTAAAAGAAATAAAAACAAAGGAACAGCAGAGGTGCTTATCGCTTTAAATTACTGTGGAGTAAAAACTCTTCCTAAAATAAAGCCTCAACTTTCTCAAATAAAAACTCTATCACCTGAAGAACACCTTTATTTCTACACTAAAAAAGAAATATTAAATAGCTATACAGGAACATCAATGATCCAAATTAAAAGAAGCATACTCAAAGGATTATTGTTTATTCGTAAGCAACCATACATTGTATATTCTATATGTGATAAATCAATCCCTATGCGAGCGAACGAAACAAAAATGTTTCAAACAATATCAAAAATGGCAGAGCAAGGCTTCTGGGAAATTCACATCAACTCTCCTCGTTTATTGATATTTTTCGAAAATAGCAAATTATTTACAGAATGGACTTTCCAAAAGGATAAAAAAGAAATTTGTGCTAATAATTTCCGTCAGTATCTTAATGATGTCGTTTTTTACAGTAAAGATATTTTTCAAGCATTAGTTCCAACAAACGATAACCTCAAAATTGACAAAAATTTAGAACTACTAAAACTTATTATTCAGAACAAGGAACTTGAAGACTACCTGTACTACACCTATTTAAATCAAACTAAACCGGTATCAAACACCGACACTAAAAAACATGTACTATGTGCTGACAGAGATTTAAACGGACACCCTTTCTATATCAACATTACAGGTGCTACTCATACCATTTTAAAAGCTATTTCTTCAATAAAAAAATATAGCCGAACCAAGGAAGTCAATAAAATGAGTATTGGAATATTAGAACATCAATATTCACTAATATCAGAATTAATCAATCGAAAAGATTTCAATAAAAAAACCTCAATATACACAATATCACTTCAAACGGCTCTTGATATGATGAAAGACTTAACTACAAAGGAGGATGCACAAAACTAAGAACAATTTTCTGGAAAGTGCAAATTACTATGAAATTCGAATTAAGAAAAAAAGTAAACACCGTAAGAAATCAGGCATTTAAAACCAAACAGTCACTCCCTAAAGCTAGATTTAAGCTTATAGTGAAACTTATTGCTTTATTTTTAGCTTTTATCATAGTTGTTTATCTAATTGGATTAATAACACAATTTTTTATAGGAGCAGCAACACAATCCTTAGACCTTGAATCCATAAACAAAAATTTTTTTAGTTGCATAAAATTCGCATTTTACTTTAAATACAGTAAATTAATTTGGTTTATTACCATAATGATTACATTAGTTATTATTGTTAAATCGTTCACTTTTAAAGATGATAAGGAATTTTCCGAAACTGGAGAACATGATAGCCGTTCCTTCTATTATTCAGAAAAAGGTGACTATGGAACAAACCGAAAATTAACTATCGCTGAAATGGAAGAAATTTTTGATCTAACCAAATATAATAATATCCCAGATTTAACTTACCTTAACACTGAACAGTACGCAACAATTCTTAATTCTTATGAAGGTCTCAAACCTTCAAATAAATCCAATAAAAAATCACAATATCAAAAACCCCTTGCAATTAAAAAGAAAAACAAACATCATACAGATATTGCCGATCAAACAATTATCGGACAGGAAATAACACCTTCAAACGAAGCTGGCAGAATTATTACTTGGTCTAAAGATACTTACTTCAATCCAAATATATTTGTTGTAGGCTCTCCAGGCACAAGAAAAACTCGTTGTCTTTCAAACAATTACATTTTACAAGCATTAAGACGAGGCGAAAGCGTAGTTGCTGTTGATACCAAAGGTTCTCTTTACAGTGATTTCAGTAAAATGGCTATTTCTCTTGGATATAAAGTAAAGATATTAAACCTAAAAGAATTAAATCATTCAGATGGTTGGAACCCACTAGCTACTCTTGATACGCTTGATAAAATACAAGCGTTATGTGACACCATAATAAGTAACACATCCGGAGACAGTCCTGATCCATTTTTCGATAAGGCTGAGCTTTCTTTATTAAAAGCATTAGTTACCTATGTTTCTTTAGACACTGAGAAGCATAAAACTGACCCTCGTGAAAAGAATTTAGTTACCGTCTTCAATATGCTCATTAATAATACCCATCAGGAACTTGCAAATACTTTTGAAACTCTTAAACGAGAAGAACCTTCTCATCCAGCACTGCTATCTTGGAATGTCTATTTAAAAGCAGGCGAAAAATTAACTCCGAATATTCAACTAGGCTTATGTAACAGGCTTCAGCTTCTACAAACTACTGAAGTACAGCATATTTTAGCTAACAACGATATAAACACAACAGAAATAGGTATAGAGCCAACAATCGTATTTTTGCGTTTTTCAGATCAAGACCTTACTTATTCAATGATTTCATCTCTATTTTTAACCTTCATATATATCGATTTAGTAAACTACGCTGATGCACAGCCTGACCTTATTCTTCCTAAAAAAGTAACAATGCTGCTTGATGAGTTTTGTAACATAGGTGTTATTGATAACTTCACATTAAAAATATCAACCATCCGTTCAAGAGGAATTGTTTCAGTTGTTATTGTTCAAGATATCCCTCAAATAATGAATCGTTATCCTGAAGGGCTTTGGGAAGAAATTATTGCTGCCTGCGATACTTTAATCTATCTTGGTGGAAACGATAATACAACTGGTAAATATATATCATCATTAACTGGAGAAGCTACCATCTCTATCAAAAATCGTGGTCTTAGATACGATATTAATGCAACTGTAAGTACAGATAGTAACTCCACTAATAAAAGACTGGTTTATACCATAGGTGAAGTTCTCTCGCTTCATCCAGACCACCAACTTGTAAGAATTAGAGGTAAACAAATTTTAGAATGTTTGAAATATGATTACAGCAATCATCCTGACACCAAATACATAGTAAGAACAAATGTAAACAATCATACACCTATAAGAACACATCACATTTCATCAGTAAACAATAATGATATTCCTATCGAAAAAAATAGCAATACGCAAAACAAACCGAAAACATCAGTATATGTTCCTGAATCATCAGATGTTCTTAAATATCCTACTCAGCAAATGACCGAATTTCATAATCCCTTTAAAAACAATGACAGAAATACCAGCAATATCTTTGGTTGTTTTTGATGAAAAACAACCGTAAAAACGCTCCTCGAAGATGAGGAGCGTTTTTATATACTGTAAAATCAGCAATTATTTTCTATGTATTCATTTATGGCTATTCTTATTAACTCAGACAAGGTGATTCCTTTTTGTTCAGCAAATTTATCTAAACCCTTTTTTACTTCTGTTTCTACATAAAACTCAATTCTTTTCTTTGCTGGCTCTTCTGTAATTTGATTTATTAAATCAACAGCACCTTCACCCTGAGTATCATTCAACCACTGTATAGCAGCGTCATCAGATATTGGTTTTATATATTCTTTCGCACCATCAGACTTTCCAAAAAACATATTTTTTTCAAAGCCTTCACCTTCGTATATAAACAAGAAAAACTCACTGTTTTTTTTACGATAAAGACTTACAGACGCATACGCAGGATCTTGCTCTGATTTTCCGTTATCAGTTGTAGCAATCAGCTCTGCTGAATCAGTATCATAAAATTTTGAACCGATTCTCTTTTTCATTTCGAACACTCCTTTGCAATAAACCTTTTATCTATTACAGATATTATATCGTATAACTTAAATAGCTTCAATCATTCATTGCAAAATGTTACATAAAATTTACAGGTTGTGGAAGTTGTTATCTTTAGGAACCAGTTCCTAGTATTTGCAAGTTGTGGAACCTGTTGCTTTTAGGAACCGGTTCCTAACACTTTCAAGTTATGGAACTTGTTATTCTTAGGAACCAGTTCCTAATATTTTCAAGTTTCGTACCCTGTAAATATTATTGCCATAGCTTTAATTACATATTCATTCGCAAAAAATTGAACACTATATTTTTTCTGATTCTTATGGTAAAATCAATATAAGGTGCTATATTAAGAATCTGATGGTAATTTGTATTTTAAATATAGAGAAATCCTGATTATAGGACTTCTAAAATGATATATTATAATTAACAAATACTTATTTTTCTAAAATCAATTTGATAACAAAATTCTTATTCAATCTTAATTCTTTATTAGCCTAACGAAAGGTATTTATATGAACGACCATACTTTCTATCGTAATAATAAAATGTCTATCACACTTGAAGAAATAATTAAAAAGTTTAATTCCTTTGAGGAATTTGAGCGTGAATTTTCTGATGAATTTCTAAATTTAGATAATCAAATAGGCGATTATCTAAGTGATTTGCTATATAAATATGACAAAAAAGCTTCTGTGGTTTCGATAGATTCCAAACAGTCAGCAAGCTATCTGGGAAACATCATTAACGGCAAAAAAAATAATCCAAGACGAGATGTTTTAATATGTATCTGCTTAACTATTGGCATTACATTTGACGAAATGCAGTATTTACTTAAATATGCAGGGAAAGCTCCTTTATATGTTCGCAATAAAAGAGATGTAATTATTTGGTTTGGCTTTATGAAACATGAAAACTTAGACACTGTAAATAGTAATCTTGTTGATAGAGGTCTTACTCCTCTTTACAAAGACCAATAAAAATGCTACTGTCAGAAGTAGTGATTCTGTTATTTCTCATATATAATAAAGACACAGCAGTAATGTTGATAAAAAATTTAAGGAGAAACAACAATGACAGAACTTATGACTATAATTGCACAGGCATTTTACGGAAACAGAACCTTAACACACATCGTACGTGATGATTTACCTTATTTTCTTTGTGGTATTATGGATAAAGCCTTTTACAATTCAGAATACAATGAACCTCTTGATGAAACAATAATTGAGCTTCCTGTTAAAGGTACTGCTTTGGTTTATAACAAATATGCTGAAGAAAAAGCTAAAAATGACACTGAATACACAAAACCTCTGGCAAGTATTCCTGAGTTAAATCTTACACTACTCAGTAGATGCATTCTTTGTGGAATTGACGATAGTGGTAATCTAACCTCTATTACTCCAGAAAAATGTAAAGAAGCAATAAAGTATTTAAGCCTATAAAATTTAATATTACCTATAAAGAGTACGCGAGAGACAAGCTCTATGACCGTACAGCAACCTGCGTTTGCAAGGTGCTAAAGCTTCACCGATAGGATTTATCTCATGAGCCTGTCGGTAACGATAGGCTCATTTTTTTCGTACTCTTTTATAATATAACAAAAGGAGTAGATTTTTATGAAATCAATTAAAGAATTAGTTATGAAAGAAAACAGACCAGTGTATATCCACACCCCATCAAAGGCAACAGCCATTGATTTTCTTAAACAAGCCTTTTTTGAAGGCTTTTTGTTTGCTGATGGTAAAAAGCCTTCAAAAAAGGCTTGGGATGATTTTTTTGCTCTTCGCCAAAACCTGACAATAAACTACATAGGCTTTAATGGTAGACTTCATTGGCAAAGTAAGGGTGAGGGCATTCTTAGAGTAGAATATAAAGATTTATTTGAATAATATTCTTTATATCCTGACTTTTTAATTTTTTATAATCTGATATTTCGTAACATTTAACTTTTCGGAATGGGTTCTCAATTGCTTCAACTCAAGGAACTTGAGGCTTTTAGGAACTGATTCTCAATTATTACATCTTGTGTAACTTGTTGTTTTTAAGAACTAGTTCTTATATCTTACACTTTACGGAACTTGTAACCTTTAGGAACCGGTTCTCAATTCCTACAACTTACGGAACTCGCTTAGTTGGATTTTAATTATTTCTTGAAATTAAATAATTAAAATGCTATAATGACAATGTTGTTTAAACTATTTAGTTTACTTATTAAATGCCATCAAGAGCATTTGTATCAGCTTACTTCATTTTTAAGAAGTAAGACTTGAAGACAAATTCAAATTGTCACCTTAAAGGGAATATTATCTCTTACAGGCAAATAGCTCTATTAGCTAATAAAATTTTTGTTAAATACACTTACTTTGATTGTTTGAAAAAACACTCAAAGTAGGTGTTTTTTTATTTTATAAATCAAAGAAAGGAAATTATTAAAAGTCCAGCATTAGTCACGCTGGCTGGAAAAGCAAAAAGAAAGGATTGAAAAATTTTGA
>JAXJDU010000149.1:0-2412 GCA_036301785.1 Acutalibacteraceae bacterium
CGGAAATTCAAATAGCATAAACATAATACATAATCTAAATACTCATATTCCTCAAGATGTTCCTTGAAATTAGCTAAGTCTTTTTCTGTAAAGCGAGATTTATTGTTTTTCTTCTCGGTCGGAGTAGTTATGCTTATAAAAGCAGAGTAATTTTTAACTACCCAGTCATTTGCCTCAGCAACCTTATAAATTTTAGATAAAAGTATTTTTATCTGCTCAAGTGTACCTTTTGATAAAGGCTTTTGCATTTTAGGTGTATTCGTTTTTTCAGTGGTTTCCTTGCCCTTGCTATCAATATAGTAGAGGTTTCCCCTGCTATCAGTTTTTTGGTGCTTGTGAGCGTAAAAATTGATTATTTTTTGCAAATCGTTTGTTCTTAAATCTTTGATTTTTACTTTGTGAATGGTGCGTAATCTTGTCCATGCCATTCGTGCAGATTTTTGAGCTGACTCACTAAGCGTTTCAATGCTTTGCTCTACATAATTTAAATAGATGTACTCTATAGTAACATTTCTATTAGCGTTAGGATTAGTAATAGAATTACTTTCGTATTGCTCCAGAGCTTTTATTGCGTCATATTTAGTAGGATAATTTCCAATAAACAACCTCTCCCCACTCGTTGAGCTACTCATAGCTCCATAGGGATTAGATTTGTTGTCTTTTCTTTTATACACGCTTCCAGTTCCGTTTGCTCTTTTAGGTCGTTTAACGTCTTTCTTACTGCTATTTTGCTCTTTGCCACACCATGGACAGAACGGAAAATCGCCTATTTCTCTGTTGCAATTTCTGTTTTTACATCTCATATCGCTAATCCTCACTTTTTTGTTATTATACCATATTTTAAAAGTGTTGTATATAATCATGTAAAGAACTTGGATAAAATCTCAACTTATGACGATACCCTTGCCTGTAATATCGCCGTTGACATAAATCAAACGTAGATATGCTGTGCTTTCATCAAGATAATGTACCTATCAATCACCAATATGATTGTCATCAATTTTAAATTCTATATATTGCTGATTGCCTTTTGTTAGGTTATTAGCTGTAATTGCTACCTCAGAGTTTTCATTACCTTTGATAGCAGATGAATAATACACATTTTCGTGCTCTATTTCAAAGCCATTTTCTTTGAGCAAATATTCAATATGAGTGTGCTTTTCGAAAAGCTTACCATGGCGAGCAAAACAGCTCATACCAAAATAATGGAAGAATTCATAAACCAGTTTTTCTGTTTTTAAGCTTTTCATAGCCTCGTTTAATAGGATGGTTTTTCTTCTATTAAGCAGGAACATATTCTGGAAGCTCTTAAAATCTTCACGAAGCTTTGATTTACTCTCGTACATTAATTCAGACATATCATCAGAGGTAAGGGTTGCAATGTTCCTTTTTGTAGTAAATCATAACCGTAGCAAAAGAAATAAGCTGTCTGAATTCATAAAACAAATGATATAAATTCAAGGCTGATGTTATCCATTACGGACGACATCAGCCTTGAATTTATATACATTTGTGATTACTATTAATTGATAAATGTTTATTATGCTGTTTATTCTGTTTTGAGCTTAAATCTGTCTGTGCTTTTTCAAATCTTCTTTTGGTGTACTAATAGGAGCAATATTATAATTCTCTACAAGGTAATTAAGCACATTTTGAGAAATAAAAGCAGGAAGTGAAGGTCCGAGTAGAATATTCTTGATACCAAGATACAAAAGTGTAAGCAATATACATACTGCTTTTTGCTAATACTAAGAAAGCACCATTGATAAAGGTAAATCATTTACACCACATTCAAAGGCTTCTGAAAGAGCAACTGCAACCTTGATAGCACTGTAAGCATCATTACACTGTCCCATATCCATAATACGAGGAAGTCCACCAATCGTGCCAAGGTCAAGGTCGTTGAAACGATATTTACCACAAGCTAGTGTAAGTATAATACTGTCTTCGGGTGTTTGCTTAACAAATTCAGTGTAATAGTTACGCCCAGTTTTTGCACCGTCACAGCCACCTACAAGGAAGAAGTGCCTGATTGCACCTGATTTTACTGCATCTATAACTGTATCTGCAACACTCAAAACAGTATTATGAGCAAAGCCTGTAATTAGCTTTTGGCCACCGTTGATACCTGTAAAATGCATATCTGTGGTATATCCACCAAGTGCAAGAGCCTTTTCAATGACAGGTGTGAAGTCTTTATCTTCACCTATAAGTACAAACTCTGGGTATGATACAACTTCAGTTGTAAAAACTCGGTCAGCATAGCTTGCTTTAGGTTGCATTAGACAATTAGTTGTAAAGATAACAGGAGCCGGTATATCTGCAAATTCCTTTTGCTGATTTTGCCAAGCAGTGCCAAAGTTACCTTTTAAGTGTGTATACCTTTTAAGCTCGGGATAAGCGTGTGCAGGC
>JAXJDU010000150.1:0-6785 GCA_036301785.1 Acutalibacteraceae bacterium
CTCTACTAGAGAACCGAACTTAATAGCGTTATAAATCTCTGGCTCGCCCTCTGGTGATAGGTTGATACACTTAGCGTAGCAACCACCCTCAAAGTTGAATACAGAGTCATCTGACCAACCGTGCTCGTCGTCACCGATCAGCTTTCTGTTAGGGTCAGCTGAAAGAGTTGTTTTACCTGTACCTGACAGACCAAAGAATACAGCTGTATCGCCCTCTTCACCGATGTTAGCTGAACAGTGCATTGGGAAGATACCCTGCTTTGGCAGGATGTAGTTCATTACTGAGAATACAGACTTCTTGATCTCACCAGCGTACTGTGTACCAACGATAAGAACAAGGTGCTTCTCGTAGTCTACCATGATAGCAGCCTCTGAACGAGTGTTGTCACGCTCAGGAATGCACTTGAAGCCAGGAGCAGCGATAATTGTGTAGTCCTCTGTAAAGTCAGCCAACTGCTCAGCTGTTGGACGACGAAGTAGCTGATGAATAAACATATTCTGAGAAGCTAGCTCGTTAACAATACGGAAAGACTTTGTGTACTTAGGATCTGCACCAGCGAAACCATCGAAAATGAAGATTTCACGGTTCTGTAGGTAAGCGATAACCTTCTCATATAGAGCATCGAATGTTTCCTGAGTAGTTGGCTTATTTACCTTACCCCAAGCGATCTCATCATGAACGCCCTCTGAATCAACGATAAACTTATCGTTAGCTGAACGACCTGTGTACTTACCTGTCTTAACAACAAGAGCACCAGTGTTGCTGATTGTACCCTCGCCACGACGAACAGCAGCCTCTGTTAGCTGAGCTGGTGTCAGGTTACGGTAAACAGCAGATGGGTTAATAATTCCTAGTTTTTCTAGACCATATGTTTCCATTGGATTATCCTCCTTAAATTTAAACATCTATGCTTTATTTTAAGCATAAATTTTACTGATATACTCATTATGACATTCATTTATATATTTGTCAAGCGTTTAGAGCACTTAATTCATAAATTATTAAGAATTTTGCATAATTTTCACATTGCAAGTTCGTTTTCAATCTTTTTTGCTTAAATTTTACGCAATCAAAAGGGTAGAAATGCAATTTTTATTTTATCGGTTGCATTTTTGCTGATTTTTCAAGCTTAAAAATTAATGCAAAATTACTGCTGTGTTCACCTTGCAATTATCGACTTTTTTCTGTATTATATACATATAAATTCTGCAACAAAGGGTGGTATAAAAATGACTGTTACAGACTTAAAAGAACAGCTGTGCCTGCACTCGGCATACTCCAATATGGATTGCAACAAAATAATAAATGGTTGCTATATTGGTGACTATTTAAGCCATGTAATGAAAAACGCCAAGCCACAAAACATATGGCTTACCGTAGTAAACAACCCAAACACCGTTGCAGTTGCTATGCTTAAAGGCTTAAGCTGCATAATCATGTGCGAAAATGTCAAGCCTACTGAAGAAACCATAAAAACAGCTTCTGAAAAGAAAATTCCTATTTTATTATATAACAGAACAGCCTACCAGCTGGCTGTAGAAATCAGCAGGGTGATTTGATATGCAGGATTTACAGGATTGCGTACTTGAGCTTGTAAAAAATTCAATAGAAGCAAACAGCACGCTTATCGAAATAAGCGTCTTTCAAAAAAACGCCCGTCGTCTGGTATTACAGGTAAAGGATAATGGCTGTGGTATCTCCCCTGATTTATGCGAGCTATGCCAAAGTCCGTTTTACTCTACAAAAGGAAAAGAAATCGGCATGGGTATACCACTGGTAAAGGAGCTTGCGTTGCGTACAGGTGGTGACTTTGCTGTAGAATGTAACAGCGACAAAGGAATAACCGTATCTGCACTGTTCAAGCCATATAGTATTGATATGGTACCAATAGGCGACATATACAGAGCCACAATAAGGCTTATAAAACAGTACAACAAAATCGACTTTGTGCTATGCCAGAAAACAGGCAACAAAAACATTACTATTGATTCTCGTTTTTCAAAATCACATAAGGAGTAATATGGTACTTATTATAATTTTTGCAGCAGTATTTGTAGTTTACGCAATATGTGCTATTTTTCTTATGATTTATTATGCAACAAAAAAGCCGTTTACCTGTAACAGCACCCTTGTTGTGCTGGGCTGTCAGGTAAAGGGTAACAGACCAAGCAAAAGCCTTAAACGCAGGCTTGACACTGCATGTAAATTCCTTATTGAAAACAAAGACATTTGCTGTGTAGTATCTGGTGGAAAGGGAAGCGATGAGCTTATAAGCGAGGCTGACTGTATGTACAGCTATTTAGTTGATAAGGGGATTTCTCCACAAAGAATTTTCAAGGAAAGCACCTCTACCAACACAGAAGAGAATCTTGTAAACTCAGCCAGACTTATCAAAACAAACGCTTTGCCACATAATATAATAATCACCACCGATTTTTATCATCAGCTACGAGCAAACATAATCGCCAGAAGACACCACATAAAAACATCTGGTGCATTAAGCTGTGTGCCATCTGCTAAATTTGCAATACTCTTTACGCTGAGAGAGCTTATTGCCATACCACACGAAATCTTAAAACCCATAATCCGTTAACAAAACGCTCATTCCATGACAGCCATAGAATGAGCGTTTATTTTATGCAAAATATTTATAGTACCACGCTATAATTTTTACAACGAAAAAAGCAAGCCAACCAAAAATGGAAATAATCGCCCATATCATAAGTAACAGGTTAATAGCTTCTCTGTTTCTTTCTGCCCAGAAGGTAGTGCCTCGACTTACATTTTTAATAGTTGAATACTTATCCTTCGCAAGAATTATATCCTCAAGTATCATATCATCTTTATATTTATATACTGTTACCTTAGCATCACTTAGTACATCTGCATACCTGTTAGTAAACGCATATTTTGATACCTCTCTTATTTTTTCACCCTTGCAATAATATTCAACAACAGGTCTGTAAGCGTATATTTCCTTTCCGAATGCCTTTGACTCAAAAAGCTTTCTGTCTTTCTCCTGAGAAACAAACCTGCCACGATACATTGTACCTTTTTCTATACAACGCTTTTTTCTCATTTTAAAAATACCCATTTTCACTATTTTAAGAAAAAAATGAGCCATAAACGGTGCTGTAAATGCTATATCTGTTACAACAAACATAACCTTGGTAGATACCGAGTCATCCTTTAAAGTATAAATAAACTCAGCTCCAGCCAGACCTACAACAATAAATATGAATGCCACAAATATTACATAGTCATTCAGCTCATAATGCTCATCAACATAGTAATAGCTTTTTCTGGCTTTTATCTCCTCTAAAAATTTACTCACAATCCTGTACTCCTATCCATTATTATACTAACCATCTACACCTTTATCGCCTTAGACAATCTTTTCACCATCAAAACCGAGAATACAATCTTTATAATATCCGGTATTATGTATGGCACTACGCACCATAAAAGCCCATAGATAAAATCACTTTTCATAACCACGCAAAACCACGCTGTACCAAAGGCATAGCATACCAACAAACCAAGCACCATTGCCACAGCAAGCACACCTGTACCCTTGCCTGATTTTTCTGTTATAACACCCACAACAACTGCCATAAAGAAAAATCCGATAATATACCCACCTGTAGGCCCAAGCAAATAACCTGCACCAGACGAAAATCCCGAAAAAACAGGTAAGCCAATTATACCAAGCAATATATATATAAGCACGCTGACACAAGACCACCTTGCACCCAGAACAACTGCAGACAAAAACACGCCCACCGTTTGCAGTGTAACCGGCACTTGTCCAAGGGGAATTATAATTTGCGAGCAAACCACAATAACAGCTACAAACAACGCTGTAAAAACTATATTTCTTATTCTTTCAGGGCGTTTTACTTCTTGATTAGCTTTCATTTGTTAAATCCTTTAAAATACTAAATAATATACACATTATAAAATCAACCACCTATATTGTCAACGCAACAACCTATGAACAGATAAAATGCTCTCGATACTAAATAAGCACAAAAAAACAGGCTGCTGTAAGCAACCTGTTTCTATTTTTTAGCTATATGTTATCTTGCGTACTCAATAGCACGACTTTCTCTTATGATATTAACCTTGATCTGACCAGGATAGTCAAGATCAGCCTCTATCTTGTCGCAGATTTCACGAGCAAGAAGAACCATTCTGTCATCATCAATAACATCAGGCTTAACCATAATTCGTACTTCTCTACCAGCCTGAATAGCAAATGAGCTTTCAACGCCTTCAAACGACATTGCAACCTCTTCAAGCTTCTGAAGTCTTTTAATGTAGTTTTCAAGATTCTCTCTTCTTGCACCAGGTCTTGCTGCAGAAATAGCATCTGCTGCCTGTACAATACAAGCAACAACTGTTTTTGCCTCTATATCGCCATGGTGAGCTGCAATAGCGTGTACAACAGCTGCATTTTCTTTATATTTCTTAGCTACATCTACACCGATTTCGATATGTGAGCCTTCGATTTCGTGGTCTAAAGCCTTACCGATATCATGTAACAAGCCTGCACGCTTTGCAACAGCAGGGTTCAGGCCCAGCTCCTGTGCAATCATGCCAGACAAGAAGCAAACCTCTTTTGAGTGATCAAGCACATTCTGTCCGTAGCTTGTTCTGTAACGCAAGCGACCAAGCAGCTTAACAAGCTCTGGGTGTATACCGTTAACACCTGTTTCTATTACGGTGCGTTCACCCTCTTGTTTAATAGTTGCCTCAACCTCTTTACGAGCCTTCTCAACCATTTCTTCAATCTTCGCAGGGTGTATTCTGCCATCAGATACAAGTCGCTCAAGTGCAACTCTTGCAATCTCACGGCGAACAGGCTCAAAGCAGGATATTGTAATTGCTTCAGGTGTATCATCAATTATAAGGTCAACACCTGTAATTGTTTCGATAGCACGGATATTTCTACCCTCACGACCAATTATACGGCCCTTCATTTCGTCATTTGGCAAAGGAACTACAGAAACTGTAGCCTCGGCAACATGGTCAGCTGCACAACGCTGAATAGCAAGCGAAATAATATTTCTCGCCTTTTTATCACATTCGTCTTTAAGCTGCTGCTCATATTCCATAATTTTAGAAGCCTTTTCGTGTGTAAGCTGTTCATCAAGCTTTTCAAGAATAAGAGCCTTTGCTTGCTCCTTAGTAAAGCCAGAAATGTTTTCAAGAACCTCAAGATGACTGTTCTTTATGCGTTCTGCTTCTGCAAGCTCATCTTCAACAGCCTTCTGCTTCTTAGCAAGCTTTTCTTCTTTTTTCTCAAGATTTTCAAGCTTTTTCTCGATAGCCTCTTCCTTAGACTGTATTCTACGCTCCTGACGCTGAATTTCTCGTCTTCTGTCGTTAGCCTCTTTCTCGGATTTATCTCTTAGCTGGTGAATTTCATCCTTAGCCTCAAGTATAGCCTCTTTCTTTTTAGCTTCGGCTTCTTTGTAGGCGTTATTTACAATCTGCTGTGCTTCTGCCTCTGCTGAACCAATTTCTGTTTCAGCAATTTTTTTACGGTGATTTACTCCCATAAAAAATGCAACTACACCAGATACAGCACCAACTGCTACAATAAGTACAATAGCTAACCATAAATCCATTGTAATGGCACCTCCTTGTTTAAGTTTTGATAAAATTTAAATTTCACTAAAGTAATTATATAAACTCGTGGTGCCCGTTATCAGGGATACTATATTCAATTTTTAATTCAATTTTTCAATACGGTAATAAAACCGTAAAGATTACAGGCACATACATAAAAATAATGCCCTACACTAAACAACATTCAAAATCAGCAAAAGAATTTCGAGCAGGTTTTGTGCTGAACAAATACTGACCCCACAGCAAGGCTGTGCCTTGCGATAACGCAGTATGAAGTGAAGTGCAAAATATGCTGAAAAATATCTGTATTTTTAATGAAGTTCGGTATCAGATATTTTAAAACTAAAATCAACTAAAAATATTAAAAAATATTAAAGTAAAGTTCAATTTAAAAAGTTCAAAATCAATACAAAAATGAAAAATATATAATAACAGGCTCATTGGAGTCTATTTAATAAAAACTGATAAAACTTGTATAGTTTTATACCTATATTAGAATAACATTTTTATAGATTATTGTCAACCATAGCAATATAAAAATCGAAGTAAATTGCAACAATAAAGATAATAAATTTAAAGTTTTTTGTTAATACTGTATATATTGGTTTTTTTACAATTGGCAAGAGCTACAATAAACTCTGTTCAAGGCAAAAATATGTAAGAATTTTCTGTTAAATTTTTTTATAGGTCTTGTATTTATTTTAAAAATGCTATAAAATATAAGTGCTAATTGATATTTAATTAACTGACAAAAACAGTAAGTAAAAATCCAGGAGGTAATTATCATGGCAATTAAAGTTGGTATTAATGGTTTCGGCCGTATCGGTCGTCTAGCATTCAGACAGATGTTCACAGCTGAGGGTTACGAGGTTGTAGCTATCAACGACCTAACAGATCCTAAGATGCTTGCTCATCTTCTAAAGTACGATTCAGCTCAGGGTCGTTACGAGCTAGCTGACAAGGTTACTTGCTCAGATAACTCAATCACAGTAGACGGCAAAGAGATTACAATCTACTCAGAGAAGGACGCTAAGAACATTCCTTGGGGCGAGCTAGATGTAGACGTTGTACTAGAGTGTACAGGTTTCTACTGCTCAAAGGCTGCTGCTTCAGCTCACCTAGAGGCAGGTGCTAAGAAGGTTGTTATTTC
>JAXJDU010000151.1:0-7201 GCA_036301785.1 Acutalibacteraceae bacterium
GAGTATGATGTTTCCTATGATTATGTATTGGCTTACTCATAAAGACAAATGGCTGAAAAAGTGTATGCTTCCAATGGCTGTTACAGAAGATAATATAACGCAAGATATTTATGAAACAGCAAAGCTAAGTATAAATTACTCAAAGGTAAAAACAGGTATGCCAAGCAATGTTTCAGCTAAATATATGAACAAATGTAAAGCTCCTACATTAGTGATGGCTGCTGAAAAAGATTGTCTGTTTCCAGCTAAAGGTGTTATACCAAGAGCGGAACATATAATAGAAAACTGCACAACCTATCTGCTGGAAGGCAGAGGACATATGAGTAGCCTTACAGAAGATGAAAAGCAAATGATAGTAGATTTTCTGAATTAAGCTATGAATCAACATATATTTGTGAAAAAATAATAAATATTGCACATTGGCAATAGGGGTGGATCCTCTATTGCTTTTTTATTTTTGTAGGAGTCTTCTCAAAAACGGTCAACGGGTATATAATACACTTGCGTTGACCGATGTATACAATAAAGAGGATTATAATGAACGATAAATTTTTCGCACTTCCAATAGAAAAACAGCGTAGAATCATAAACGCAGTTTATAGAGTGTTTTCAGAAAACAGCTATAAAAAGGCCCCTATGTCTGAAATTGCAGAGGAAGGTAGTATTTCAAAGTCTTTGCTTTTTCATTACTTTACAAACAAAAAGGATTTATATATGTACCTATGGGATAACGCTTGTGAGATAACAACACAGGCTATCAGAGAATACAAACAATTGGATACAGATGATTTTTTTTAAATGCTTAGAAGAACTCTGCAATCTAAATGTTCGGTTATGAGAGATTATCCGTATATGTACGCCTTTTCTCTCAGGGCATATTACGAAACAGATACCGAAATAAAAGACTCTATACAGGGGATTTTCAATGTTGCCAGTAAAGAAAGTGAAATGCTGGTTATTGAGAAAATCGATAAATCAAAGCTAAGAAAAGATATTGATATAAAAATAATGTACGCAGAAATCCTTTATGCTGTAGATGGATATATGCTACAGAAGTATCGTATGAATAGAATTATTCCAGATGAAATTGAAATGGAAACAGGTGCTTTGATTGATTTCTGGGAAAAGGTATATACACAGCAATAAACAAGGCGAAAAATTGGAAAAGATGAAGGAGAAAATAAACATGGAACATAAAAAAGTAAGTGGTATTGGTGGAAAGGTTCATTATTGGATTTCAAGGCCAAAGTCCACACCAAAGGGTGCAATAGTTTTTACTCACGGTTTAACTGCAAATCACACAATGTATGAAAAACAGGTTGAGTATTTTACGGACGAATATATTGTAATAACATGGGATGTGCCTATGCATGGCTTATCTATGCCCTATAAGGATTTTTCTTATGAGAATACCGCAAAGGATTTAAACACGATATTAATTCAAGAGGATATAGATAAAGTCAGTCTGGTTGGTATGTCAATGGGAGGGTATCCGTCACAGATGTTTGCTTATTTATACCCTGAAAAAGCACAGTGCATAATTGGTATTGATACAACACCATTCGGTACGGAATATTATTCTAAATCAGATTTATTCTGGCTTTCTAAGGTTAAACCAATGGCAAAGCTGTTTACAGATAAATTACTCAGGGAAAGTATAGCAAAATCTATATCTGTAACTGATTATTCATACCAAAAAATGAAAGAGATATTAGCTTCGTTTTCTAAAGAACAGATTATAGACCAAATGGATATCGCCTATGGAAAGTTTGCACCGGAAAACAGAAATCTTGATTTAAAATGTCCTGTACTTATTCTGCTTGGTGACAGGGACAAAACAGGGAAAGTAAGCCAGTATTGCAAGATGTGGGCAGAAAAAACAGGATACCCATTACATATTATCAAAAATGCTTCGCATTTTTCAAACGGAGATAATCCACAGCAGGTTAACAGCGAAATAGAGCAGTTTATTACACAAGCTGTTAAAAATTAATACGGAAAACTATTTTGTAAAAATACATCGAATTTAACATAATCAGTAACCACATATCAATTTTATTTTGATGTGTGGTTATATTTTTGATTATTACCATAAGAAATCTTCTTGACAAAAAGATAGCCATGTGATAATCTTAACACCGTTAAGATAGGGGAGATGAAAATGGAGAAGAGATATCATCATGGAGATTTAAAAACCCAGCTGATAAAGGCAGGCTTGCGTATGATACAGGAAGAGGGGATTAAAAAACTTTCTTTAAGAAAATTGGCACAGGTATGTAATGTCAGTGAGGCTGCTCCATATAGTCATTTTAAGAATAAAGAAGAGTTATTAATCGCAATACAAAACTTTGTAACAGAGCAATTAACACTATGCTTAAAAAATGCCTATGAAAGCACAGAGAATAGTAACTCACCACAAGCTATATTTAATATGGGTGTTGCATATATCAGATTTTTTGTCAGTTACCCTGAATACTATTCATTTCTATTTAATCAATCCTGTTTAAATATAGATTTAACCGATAATTTAAATTCAAATGAGTTTGAGCCTTTTCGATACTATAAAGAAAAAGCATATCAGATATATAAAAATATAGGAATGAGCAACGAGAGAATTAAGTATGGTGTTATTGCAATGTGGGCTAAGGTGCACGGTATAGCATCTATAGCTTCAATGAAAGGCATTAATAAGGATTTTGAATGGGAAGATGTTTTAGATAAAATATTAGTCGAGTAGGAGAATTTATAATGAAAAGAAAGCGAGTGCATAAAATGCTGATAGGTTTTACAGTGTTAATTGTATTATTACTATTTATTTTAATTGTTTTTCCACCAAGTAAAGGAGAGATTCCTTGCTTTTATGATGATAACGGAAAAATTTTAGAAAACAGTGTAACTGAGAAATGTTACTTAGATGTTTACGGCGATAAGCTGGGTATGATTATTATGGCAAAGGATATTAATAACCCTGTTTTGTTGGTTTGTGGAGGTGGACCAGGAATTCCAGAGTATTTACTTGAGGATATGTATCCGTCAAAATTAGCAGATAAATTTGTGGTTTGCTATTTGGAATACAGGGGTACAGGCTTGTCGTACAATTCTGAAATCAAAGCAGAGGAAATGACAACCGAAAGGTATGTGTCGGATGTTATAGCAGTTACAAACTACTTATCAGAAAGATTTAAAAAAGAAAAAATATATATTATGGGTCATTCCTTTGGTAGCTATATTGCTCTTAAAACAATACAGCTATACCCAGATTATTATTGCTCATATATAGCAATGGCTCAGGTATGTAACCAGAAAGAATCTGAGTATAGAACCTATGATTATATGAAAGCTCAATATGAGCAAGCTGGCAACAGAAAGATGGTTGAAAAATTCAACAACTGCCCGATAAGAGAATCTGATGAAATGTATGAAAAATATTTCTCATCTTCTCTTCGTGATACAGCTATGCATAAGCTAGGAGTTGGCACAACAAGAGATATGCATTCTGTAATCAATGGGATTTTCTTCCCAAGTTTAAGGTGCAAAGCCTATACATGGCAAGAGCGAATAAACATATGGAAAGGCAAGGCGTTTTCAACGCAATTCCCTGTAGTACAGGACTCGATTAATTTTAATGTCTTTAATGAGGTATCGGATGTTCAGATTCCTATTTACTTTATAGCAGGAAAGTATGATTATACCTGTTGCTATGATTTGCAATATGAGTATTACGAATATATCAATGCTCCTAAAAAAGAATTTTATACCTTTGAAAATTCAGCACACAGCCCAATATTTGAAGAGCCTGACACATCTCTTGTTATCATTGATAAAATTTTACAGGATGATACAAAACTATAAATAAAATCTTTAGTATTGAATTAAAACAGAATAACACCTTTGGTAAACATCTATCGTTTGAACTGCTCTAAATTGATAGGTGTTTATTTTTGGTTTGTGGTGAGTTGTTGAGATTTAAAATTTGATGTGATATAATCATCTCAATGAACTTGAATTTATGGAGTTGAATACAGGTGAAAAACTTTTTGAGGTTGACCGATTATCAAAAAACTGATATTTATGATATTTTTAGAATAGCTGATGAAATTCAACAAGGTAAATATATAGATGTTTTAAAAGGAAAAAGTGTTGTTTTGTTTTTTCCGAATTCGAGTATTCGCACACGAGTAACCTTTGAAAAAGGTATATATCTGTTAGGTGGACAACCTATCCTGTTTCCGTCAGAAACCCTTGATAAAAAAGAGAGTTTGAAAGATGTTTGTGGTTATCTTAATAATTGGGCAGATGTAGTTGTTGTCAGACATAAAAATATTCGTGTGATTGATGAAATGGCAACTTACTTGTCTGTGCCTCTAATTAACGCAATGACAGATGTAAACCATCCTTGCGAAGTGCTTACAGATATGTATTCTCTTTCTAAAATACGAAAGGATTTTTTTAAGGACAAGTTTTTGTTTTGTGGTAGAAAATCCAACATAGGGTTAGCCTGGAAAGAAGCATCGGATGTTATGGGCTTTGAGTTGGAGCAATGTTGCCCGAAAGGTTATGAAATCAGCTCGTTAGTATCTCATAATAATATTTTTGATGCAGTTATAGGAAAAGATATTGTTTGTACAGATTCTTTGCCGTCAGCTATGCTTAAAGATTTTAAAGAATTTCAGGTAACAATTGATGTTATGCAGAAAGCAAACGAGGGTGCAATTCTCAATCCTTGCCCACCTTTTTATCGTGGAGAAGAAGTTTCTGCTGATGTGATAGATTCGGATTATTTTGTCGGATATGATTTTAAAAAGTACCTGCTCAATGTTCAGCAAGCAATTATGATTTATTGCCTGACATGATAAATTCCAATTTAATGAAATTTAAGACATAATAAGAGCACCAGTAAACACTTATCAATTTTGATAGGTGTTTTTTCTGTTGAAAAACACTACAATCATGCAATTATATAAACAGGATTAATTAATATCTTTGAGGTATATTATAGAATAGAGAGAAAAACTATGATTTCAAAAGAGATAAGTATAAGGTTTATGGGGAAGGTGGAAAGGAGCTGTCTGGCGAATTACACACCTATGAGATAGGCTAAATTACCAAAACGATTACTGCTGGGACTGGAAGGAGAATAATGTATATTTGTCAGCAGGAGCAGTTACATCTGATATTTCAGATATGCTGAAATATGCTCAAATACAACTTGATAATGATAATGTTTTCAGTGAATGTAATAAAACCCTTAAAGATATAAATACCTCTACTAAAAGCTATGGGTATAAATATGGACGCAATAGGTATGTCTTGGATTATTGACAAAGAAAACTCCACTGTATGGCACAATAGAGTAACAGGAAATTATAACAGCTATCTTAGCTTTAATCCCGAAACAAAAACTGCTATTGTTGTATTCTCAAATCTTCCTCCAAGCTACAGAATACCTGCAACTGTGCTGGGAATAAAACTGTTAGAAGAATCAGAATAAATAAGCTTATTCTATTAGTTACTATCTATACTAAACACCATAAGTCTGTCGCCTTACAAGGAAGCAATATGAATTCAGTGCAAAATCAACCGACCGAAAAGTATTTCTGCATTTTAAATGTTTTTTGGTATTGATATTACATAGAAATCCCCTTAAAGTAGTTTTAGAAATCACTTTAAGGGGATTATATTGTTTACAGGATTATCTATACAACAGCTTTCAACCATCACATCATTTTGACAGAATTGCAATTCTTTGATTAATTAAAGCTTCAAGCTTTTCTTTAATCTCATCAGGCATATAAGACTCTCTGCACATATCAATATATATTTCCTTAAGCCTAACAATCTTATCAATCATCTTTTCAGCAGATTTATCTGAAACACCAATAGTCTTTGCAAAAATAAAAAAATCTTTTCTGCGAATATTTTGCTTTTTACCGTTTATAGTCAGTGCCAACTGTTCTTTATCAGCAGGGATAACGACATTAGTAGAAAGCATATCGTAAGCAGCAGATAAGATGTATTTTTGTGAACCTTCTGAAGTTTCGATCAGAGAAAAGTTTTTTAGATGCATATCTGAATTTCCAACAGCAAAAGAGAACACAACACGAATAAATAATTCTGTCATATCCAATCCTTTGTTTTCGGAATATGCAGATATAATTTTACCACAACGCTCATACGAACCACGATATTTGTCCTCGGTAAGTCTACCATCAAGCTGACAAAAGTCTTCCATAGCAAGCATTTGTCCATCATTGCGATCTATACGCTTGGTGATATATGCAAATGCATTATTCTGTGACGACAACTGTATCAAAGCATATGGAACTGTCTTAATACCACTGATATCTGCCATTTTCATAACAAGATATTCCATCTCGGGTAAAGAAGAATATTCCTCAGTTTGTGGCTTAAGAATATAACCAGTAGGGTAGTTTACAAGTGTTAAACGAGGCTTGTCCTCTTGAGACAGATGTAAAGATAGCTTTTTCTGAACACCTGGCACAGTAAACCCCTTGCTAGTAGTGTCGATAGCAATTTTCTTCAGAATCTCTTTTGAAACATCCACATCAGGGAATTTTGTTGTGCCAAAAAAAGATTTGATACAAGCTAAGTGCCATCCACACTCGTTTTTAGTGCGTAATGTTTTACCACAACATAAACATCGGCTCATTCCTTAACCCCCTTTATCTGAACATTGCCAATAGGGTCTTTGCAAGCAACAAGCAACAATCCAAAACGGTCTTTTCTATTAATTTTCCAGTTATGGATTACAATATCAAGAAGCCAACCTTCAGGAATTAATCCATCAAAAAACGCGAAAAGCGTTTTTGAAGTGTATTTTTCTTTTTGAATCGGTAAGGTCAAGCTTACTGCCGACGGATTTTCGCTAGCCAGATAATCATTGTCGTAAACAAACGAATACCCGAAATCAGTTTCTTTTAAAGTTCCAGCAAAGGTTTCCCTTACATATACATACGCTGTTCTGTATGCTTCCATTAGTCATCCTTCCTTCCGGGAACAGCCTTCATACCAAACATTGAAAGAGCCTGATTTACCTTGTCCATACGAACCGTTTCTTTTCCTTGTTCCAACTCACGAACAAAGCGAAGTCCCAAACCCGAGCGAATAGCAAACTCCTCTTGAGTAAGACCTGCCTCTTTTCTTTTTTGTTTTATAAATTCAGCAATTGTATTCATAATTA
>JAXJDU010000152.1:0-10347 GCA_036301785.1 Acutalibacteraceae bacterium
CATTGTGATAGTAATGGTGTGTATATAACCTCATATAATGGCAACACGCTTGAAGTCAGCCTTGCAACAGACAACGGCATAACCACTCACACACTACAGCTTCAGGGAGAAGTTAAAAGCGTTGCCACCTACAACGGCACTATCTACGCAATTTCAGCCACTGATAACACACTTCTGCTTAACAGCTACGCTTACAATAAATGTACCCTTAACACCTTTATACTTGAAGCCGATTCTATAAACTCAAAATATAAATTTACTGTTACCGATAACAAAATTTACTTTGCAGAAAATAATGATTACAGCCAGCTTGCCTGCCATAGTACCACAGGCGAAAAGCTGTATTCATTTTATATGCGTACAGCTACAGACTACCAGACAGACAGCAACGGCACACTATATATCTGCACTCCATATGAGCTATACACATCAGATACCACCTGTAACTCTCAGCCACAATGCATACTAAGCAACACAAATATACGAGGTAATATATCTGTTTGTGATAATGCAGTTTTTGATTATGCCGGAAATATTATAAACCTGCAAAACGGTTTAACTATACCAACAAATATAATATCACACCACATCAACTCTGCTGTAATTAACGGCTATTACTGTAAATACTCGTCAGGCAATATTTATGGATATACAGAAGACGGCAGCTGTTACACACTTTACAATATAAACGCAGGAGAAAACGCACAGTTATGTGGCTTTAACAACAGCCTATATGTTTTGTCTGACAACAAGGAGCTTTTTATAATAAACGAAAGCGAGCTTGATTTCCCACAAAAAAGCACACAGCCACAAAACAGCTACAGCTCCAATCTACCGCACCTGGCTGCACCTCACAACAGCAGCCCACACTCTGAAAATAACCATGATAAGCAAGACTACAGCTTTTCTGTAAATAATTATTACATAGATAAAACCTCGAATATCATATGGAATATTCCATGCAATACAACTATATCTTCATTTAAAAATAACCTTACCTGCACCGGCTACACTCTTGAATTTTACAACGCTGAAAATGTAAAGAAAACAAGTGGCAAAATCGGCACAGGCTTTACCATGCTTGTAAAGGATAACACCACAGAGCACAGCAGATACACTCTATCTGTAAAGGGCGATTTATCAGGTGATGGCAATATAAACCGTGCCGATGTTACACTGTTAAGCGATTATCTTATGTCATCAGCCACACTTACTAACGAGCAATACGCCTCTGCTGACACTAACGCAGATAATATAATCAACGGTGTTGACATTTTGAAAATAGCAAGAAATAATCTGTAACGCTATTTTTAATACTGCGTATTATGTACTAAAAGCCAAACGGTGGTGAGAATATGCGACAACGAAGAAAGAACAAATGCTGTAACGGTGGACTTATTTTTGGAATCGGCCTGCTTACAGGCTCATTGCTACCGTGTAAGGCAGTTATAGTAATAGCTGCAACCGTAATCTGCATACTTTCATTGCTGGCTTTTAACTGATATGGAGGTTTTTATATGAAATTTGTAGTTATCGACAACCCAAAGGTATGGGGGTTTATACTAAGAAAAATTTACGGTATAAAAAAGATAGATTTCACACAGAATTAGCACAGCTACATAACAAAATGGCTACAGCGTAAAATTGCTGTAGCCATTTTGTTATTGTACACCATAGGTCTACGCCAAAGCGTATGCCTATGGTTAATATTTTTTAATTAATCCTCGAATAACGGTGTGCTGAAATATCTTTCTGCTGTATCTGGCAATACTGTAATAACTGTTTTACCCTTGCCAAGCTTCTTTGCCATTTTAAGTGCAGCTGCAACATTTGTACCCGAGCTTATTCCACACATCAAGCCCTCAAGTCTGGCTAAATCCTTAGCTGTCTGAATAGCCTCCTCGTCGCTTACTATATATATATCATCATAAATATTCAGATTCAGATTATCTGGAATAAGACCATCACCTATACCCATCTGTAAATGAGTACCCACAGTACCACCAGCTAAAATAGCAGCATTTTCCGGCTCTACTGCCCAGATTGTTATATCTGGATATTGTGCCTTTAAAACCTCTCCTATACCTGATATTGTACCACCTGTACCTATACCAGAGCAAAATCCGTCAATCGGCTGTGCTACCTGCTCCATAATCTCAAGTGCTGTATGGTGCTTATGTGCCAGAGGATTTGCAGGGTTTGTAAACTGCTGTGGTACAAATACATTCGGGTCTTCCTGTGCCATTCTCAGTGCCTCCTGCAAGCACCCCTCTATACATTTGCCTATATCACCGTCATCATGCACCAGCTTAACCTCTGCACCATAATGAGCCACCAGCTTTCTACGCTCTACACTTACAGAGTCTGGCATAATAATTACAGTTTTATAGCCCTTTACTGCACCAATCAATGCCAGACCTATACCCTGATTACCACTTGTTGGCTCTACTATTATTGTATCCTTAGTTATAAGGCCTTCCTTTTCGCCTTTTAAAATCATATTGTACGCTGTGCGTGTTTTTATTGAGCCACCTACATTCAGACCCTCAAATTTTACAAACACCTGTGCGTCATTTTCGCCAACCATTCTGTTAAGTCTGATTATAGGTGTATGCCCCATTGCCTCTAATATATTATCATAAATCATCGTAAGATCTCTCCTGCGTAAATAATCGTAATTCTAACTTTTTAATTATACAACCTAATACCCATATAATTCAAGTGCTAAACCGAATAAATATCCCCTAAGGGTCACAAAATTTAATATTTCTTATAAAAAGCTTTACCTATAAAATGAAATCAATGTAAAAAATTCAAAAATAATTGTTTTTTATTTGCAATATGCTATAATGATTTTATATGCTGCTATATTAACAGCATTTTACTACACAGTTTAAACATATAAAAGGAGCTTTGTATTATGTTTATCTTTGATAAATTTGCACGCAAAGAAAAAAACAGCCTTAATATTATTATAGTAGGCTGTGGCAAGGTTGGTACTACATTATTACAAAGACTTTCAGAAGAGGGTCATAATATAACATTCATAGATACCGACGCAAAGCTTGTAGAAAACCTATCTAACTCATACGATGTTATGGGTGTAACAGGTAATGGTGCAAGCTGTACTGTTCAACTGGAGGCTGGTATAGAAACAGCTGATTTATTTATTGCTGTTACCGAGTCTGACGAGCTTAATCTGCTGTGCTGTACATTGGCAAAAAAAGTAGGAGATTGCTCTACCATTGCAAGAGTAAGAAACCCTATATACAGCGAAGACCAGGCTTATCTGCGTGAACAGCTGGGTCTTTCTATGATTATCAACCCAGAGCTTGAAACTGCAAAGGAAATTTCAAGAATATTGCGTTTACCTGCTGCACTCAACACTAACTCTTTCTCTAAGGGTCAGGCAGAGCTGATAAGATTCCAGATACCAACGGACAGCTATCTTGACGGGAAAAAGCTGTTTTCTCTGCAAAAGGAATTCGACTTTAAATTCCTTATCTGTGGAGTTGAAAGAGATGATTCAATAGTAATACCTAACGGTGACCAGCTGTTGAAAAGTGGCGACATTATAACAATGATTGCTTCTGCCAGAAATGCGTATGTATTCTTCAAGAAAATAGATATGATAAAAAGGCGTATTTCAGACGCAATGATTATAGGTGGAAGCAAAACAGCCTATTATCTTGCAAAACAGCTTTCAGAAATGGGCATTCAGGTTAAGCTTATAGAAAAAGACATGAAGCGTTGCGAAGAGCTTGACGGATTGCTTGAAAAGGTGCTGATAATAAACGGCGACGGTACCGACGAAGCACTTCTTGAAAGAGAGGGTATTGGCAGCACAGATGCGTTTATACCTCTTACTGGTATGGACGAAGAAAACATTCTGCTTACACTGTATGCTAAGCGAGCAACCGACGCTAAGGCTGTAACAAAGGTAGACAGAGTTAACTTCAACAATGTTATCCAGAGCCTTGACCTTGGAAGTACAATTCATCCTCGTTTACTTATATCTGAGGCAATTCTTGCCTATGTTCGAGGTAAGAAAAACTCTATCGGCAGTGGTAATGTAGAAAGCCTTTACCATTGGTTTGACAACAGAGCAGAAGCTGTAGAATTCAAGATAAAGAAATCCTCAGAGATAACAGAAGTACCTCTTAGCCAGATGTCATTAAAAAAGGATCTGCTTATTGCAAGCATTATCCGTAACGGCAAGCTTATAATACCTCGTGGTCAGGATTATATTCTTCAGGGCGATACTGTAATTGTTGTAACAACACATACAGGCCTTAAGGATATACATGAAATCTTAGAATAACAGAGGTAAACGCTATGCATTATAGAAGTATTTCATTTGTTTTAGGGTGTATACTGACTGTTGAGGGTATATTTTTATTTTTACCTACACTGGTTTCAGTAATATACAAAGAGACTCAGGTATTCTCTTTACTGCTTTCTGCACTTATCTGCCTTGCTGCAGGTACAATATTGATTTTTCTGCGACCAAAAAAGCTTATCTTTAACGCTAAAGAAGGCTTTGTGACAGTTTCTTTAGGCTGGATATTACTAAGTTTGTTTGGTTGCCTGCCTTTTCTGTTCAGTGGTGAGATTCCACACTTTGCAAACGCATTTTTCGAAACTGTATCGGGCTTTACAACAACCGGTGCAAGTATTCTTAGCGATGTTGAGGCGATGTCTAAGGGCTGTTTATTCTGGCGAAGCCTCACACACTGGCTGGGTGGTATGGGTGTGCTTGTATTTTTACTTGCAATTATACCTATGGTATCCCGTGGCGACAGCAACGGTGGCCATATGCACATTATGAGAGCAGAAAGCCCAGGACCAAGCGTAGGCAAGCTTGTGCCAAAGGTAAAATATACTGCCTTGATTTTATACGGTATTTACTTTGCTTTAACAGTTATTGAATTTATTGTACTTATAATATTCAAAATGCCTGTTTTCGATGCTGTTGTTACTGCTATTGGTACAGCCGGTACCGGTGGTTTTGGTATTAAGGGTGACAGCATGGCAAGCTACAGCCCTGCTATACAGTGGACAGTTGCTACATTCATGATTATATTCGGCATAAATTTCAATGCCTTTTTCTTTATAATCATCGGTAAATTCAAAAGCTTTTTTGAAATGTCAGAGGTAAGATGTTATTTATGCATTGTAGCTGCTGCTGTTACAATAATTATGTTTAATGCCTATGACAAAGCAATTTCATTTTTCGATAATTTAAGAACAGTATTCTTTCAGGTTGCGTCGTTAATTTCTTCTACAGGATTTGCAACCACCGACTTCAACCTGTGGCCATCAGCTTCAAAGGCAATCTTACTTTGCTTAATGTTTGTTGGTGCTTGTGCCGGCAGTACAGGTGGTGGTATGAAGGTTTCAAGATTTATTATACTTTTTAAATCAATAAAAAACCAGCTGGTACTGTTTTTACATCCTGGTACTGTACGCAAGGTAAAGGTAGACAATAAAATCGTTAATCACGATGTTATGCGTAGTGTAAATGTATATTTCTTAACATACGCAGTTCTTTTTGCCGGCTCTGTATTCCTGATTTCGTTTGACAATTACGATTTTGAGACAAACTTCACAGCTGTGCTTACTTCGCTTTGTAATATGGGACCAGGCTTATCAAAGGTTGGCCCAGCAGAAAACTTCGGACTATATTCAGACTTTTCAAAATATGTTCTGATATTCGACATGATTGCAGGACGACTTGAGCTTTATCCAGTGCTTTTACTATTCTACCACCGTCTATGGAGAGGTAGCATTTCACATAAGAAAATTGAAAAAGCAGTTTAAATAACAATCCCCTGCTAGCCTATAGCTTTTATGCTATGGTTAGCAGGGGGTTTTTTCATGTTATTACCAGTCAAGTGTAAGATAATACGGCTGGTCAGCTCCATTTTCAAGACTACAGCACGCAATATATCTCACCTTATTATTTCTTTCGTTATAAGCGAATATCAAATAATTATAATTGTCATGCTCCTCTTCAAAAATTCTGCCACCCTCTGCACATATAAATAAACAAGTGTAATCACCTTTCTCCACTTTCATATACTCTTCAAATAAATTTTCTACTCTTGAAATTTCATCCTTAAACTCATCACCCTCAAGTGTCCACTCTGCAAATATATCATATGTATAATCCATAAACTCAAAATAATTATAATAATATCTTGAACCACAAGATACCATCTGTTTTTCGTTCACAAAGTAATGTGGCCATACAGGAAACAGCTTTTGCAAATTAAGGTCACGATTAGCTAAACAATCAGAGTCAAATTCCCGATAATTATAAAAGCTGGTGGTTTCTGACCTTTCTACTGTAAAAAATGCCCCTGCTACACTTAAAGGCGTAATTAATATACAGACAGCAAATAAGATGTACCTTATAATCCGATAATGCATTATTTTAAACTTTGGCAGAAATACTGCAAATACTGTAGGTATAAACGAAAGCAAAGTTACAATAATTGCTTTCTGGTTTAAAACAGGGTACTCATAGTTATTAAAGCGAAGAATCAGAATAAGAACACTTAAAAGCACCGGAGAAAACACAACAAAAAATACCACTGTGCGTTTTATAAACGATATCAGCACATCGCCTGCACTTATCTTTATTTTGTCATCAATTTCTACTTCTTCTGTATCAAAACCCGAAAGCACCTCTGCAAGCTCTGCTAAGGTATAGCTTCTGCTTGTATCAAGCTTAAGCAAAGCACTCAACAAGCGTTCTTCTTTGCTGACTGCTTCTTTTTTACGGGTCTTTACAGATTCTATTATCGCTGTACTTCTTTCAGGACTTGCAATAATCTCCCGGATTTCTTCAATAGAAAAATCAAATCTTCTTAATGCAACAATCTGATTGAGAACTTCTACATCTGTTTCAGAAAAATTGAATGTTTTTCTTCCATTATAGTTCTCTGTATAAGAAGGAGAAATTAAATTTTCGCTTATATAGTATCTTATCGCTCTGTCGGTAAGCCCTGTACTGGTACACACTTCTTTAATTTTCAATATAACCACCCCTTTTTATACTATTTTATATTTTAACGCAGGGTTGAAGTCAACGCTTTTTTGATTAACAATAAAAATTTTCTCCTATTTTTCATAGAATAACCGTAACCACAATCAAACCTGGATTTGCAAAAAGGCACACCCCAAAAGGAGTGTGCCTTTAATAAGACTAATTACTTAAAATTACTCTGCGTCCTTAATCTTCTTCTTTGAGAATACAACTGTAGAAGCTGCAGCCAGAAGAACGCCCATTAAGCCAGCAACTGAAGATGTGTTACCTGTAGCTACCTTACCTGTTGTTGAATCTGTTTTAGATGTAGCTGAAGTAGCTGATGTTGCAGATGTTGCATTTGTGCTGCTTGTTGGCTTTGTTGAATTGTTTGTTGCGTTTGTAGCGTTTGTAGGTGCCTGTGTAGGAGCCTGTGTTGGATTGTTGTTATTGTCATCTGTAGGAGCCTGTGTTGGAGCCTGTGTTGGAGCCTGTGTAGGAGCCTCTGTTGGATCCTCTGTCTGCTCAACATACTTCTCTACAAGAATTGTGTTATGAGCACCACTGTTGAATGTAACCTTACCACCTGTTACAACAGCCTGTGTATTGTCATAAGCGTTGTTAACAACTGTGCCGTCCTCGAAGATAGAACCAACTGTAATTGTTACATCTGTATTAGCAGCTGAAGTAATAACTGCTGCTACTGCATCCTTAACGCCGTCTTTGTCGTATGTTCTTGTGAATGCTACGCCAGAAGCGTCTGTTGACTCAACTGCGTTGTGTGCACCTGCACCAACTGCAACATGGTTGCTTCTGAACTGACCAACCTTCTGCCAGTGAGCAAGCAGCTCTGCGTCTGTGCTCTCCCAGTTCATGAAGCTTCTTAGTGAGTGGTCATCAAGAGAAATTCTTGTACCATCTGCAAGCTTGATTGATGAAAGTCTCTGTCTGTTAGACTCATCACCGTAATAAATCTGAATAGCACCTGGTAGCAGCTGGAATGCAGTACCCTGATAGTACATATCCTTGTTTGTACCATAGTTAGCCATTGTATCATCGTGTGATGAAATGTATGTCATAACATTGAAGTTATCGTTTGTATTAATCTTATTAGCGTAAGACTCATATCTTTCAGCGATTTTGTCTAGCTTTGGAACACCACCACCGTTTTCGAAGTTGATCATTGAATCAAAACCGCCAGTTGTGTAGTAATCACTTGATGGATCAACGCCCATACCGTAATTTTCGCCTGTCATCCAGAAGTCGCTGTCATCCATAACCTTATCTGGGTTGTTAGCCTTCCAGTTAGCAAGAGCCTTAGAACACTCTGTCTTCAGTGCACCCCATGACTCCTTCTCTACATGCTTAGCTGTATCGCAACGGAAACCGTCAACACCAAACTCCTCTACCCATGCTGACAGCCAGCAAATCTGGTAATATCTTGGAGTTCTTGGGTATCCTGTCTGTGCAAACCAGTTGTCTATGTACTGCTGCTTCTCTGCAAGTGTACCCTCCTGAGTCCACTTTGTCTTTAACAGCTCAGGAATATCAACCTCAACAGTTGATTCTGTTCTGAAGTCTGGCAGATAATCAAGACCGATTGTCAGGTCATCGCTACCATCGCTTGCTGTATAGCCTGCAATACCAGCTCTTATCCAGTTAGGACCCCACCATTTAGCCCATTTATCAGGACTTGCATCATAATTGATTTTGCCATAATAGTTGCTGTTGATGTTAGCCCAGTCGTAATATACCTTCTCCCAGCCATTGTTAAGTACACCATATGAATACTCATTCATGTCGTACATTGTAGCATAGCCTGGGTGATTCATTACAACATCCATTACTATACGGATACCGTGTGCGTGAGCTGTGTCAACCATCTGCTTGAATTCTTCTGCTGTACCAAAGTTAGCGTCAGTAGATGTGTAGTCAAGCAAATAATAGCCATGATAACCATAGTGAGGGAAGCTCTTCTTACCGTCAGTAGCTACTGTGTAGCCGTGTGCCTGCTCGTAAGGTGCAGAAATCCAAAGTGCATTAACACCTAATTTCTCAAAGTAACCCTCTTCAATTTTAGCTGTGATACCCTTAAAGTCACCACCCTGGAAAGAACCAGCGTCTGTATTCATTGTTGTTGCAACTGTACCATCCTGGTTTAAACCACGGTTGTAAGAATGGTCGTTGCTTGTGTCTCCGTTATTAAAACGGTCTGTAAGCAAGAAATAAACTGATGCATTATCCCAAGAAAAGCTTGATGCATCTTTAGTACCTGTTGCACTATCTGTAGCTGAAGTTGAAATAGCTGAAGTTGAAGCAGCAATTGAAGCCACCATAGCTATTGACAAAACAGCAGAAAGTGTTTTTTTACCTAGCTTCATATTAATATCTCCTTTTAATCTGTATAATTTAAGCATTATAACTGTTTACATTATACCATAAGTTTATTTATTCTGAAATATTTGAAAACAAAAAACTTTTACAAAATATTGTTATATTTTTTGTTAATTATGCAAACTGTTTATACTGCTTTATATTCTTTTATTATCTAAAAAACAAAGCAGACGGCAATTAAGCCGTCTGCTTCAGAAATTTAATTCAATAGCAATCTGATTACTTATCTTCTCTTGGAACTGTACGAATTACTACAAAGTTTAAATCACCCTTGTACGCATCAGGTGATGCAAAACCACTTGTGTCTTCACTCATACGCAAATTATATTTTCCAATTATACCACTTGTATCCATATTGTTAATAACCATACCTGTCATAACAGAATATGAACCCCTCTTTTTGCTATATTGAGCAGAGTCAAAGGTATTAACAACAGGCTTCTTTGAATAAAGCAATTCAAAGTCAGTTGGTGAAGTAAGAACATAGTCAAATATAACCGAACCGTATGTACCTTGTGATGGCTTGCATACCCAGTTAATTTCTTTTATATTATGGAATGTTACCAGCTCTTTAAATGGCATAGTATAATTTACTGGGTTTTCGTCATACTTGGCGATCTTATAAGACATTTCACCTGAACGGTAGATAAATATATCGATGTAATTATCGTCAATATCATATTCAGCATCCTGTAGTCTAAGCTCTGGAGGAGTAGCAATATCATTACGCTTATCACGGTACCATGTGATAGCGTCGTTGATATCACTACCAGGACCTAACGAAGCAACACCTGTAGTGTCTACCAGATCTATACTTATAGCATTTTTTGCGTAAATATTTACATTCTCCTGAAACAATGATATTGAGCGTTGACATTCTGACAATGCCTGTACTCTTCTGAACTCTTCACCAGCTATTGCCA
>JAXJDU010000153.1:0-8036 GCA_036301785.1 Acutalibacteraceae bacterium
ATATTGTACCACACCCACGGTCTATTTTCAATAATGCCGTGGGATTTTTGCACCCTTTTTACTGAAAATTTGTAACCGACATTGTTGTCGGTTACAAAACATAAGATAAATAAGGAGGTAAACAAAATGAAAAAAGTTGCTTGCTATGTAAGAGTATCAACTGAAAACCAGCTTGAAAACTATAGTATAGATGAACAAACAGAACGCTTAAAAGCGTACTGTAAAGCTAAGGATTTGTCTATATACAAGATATACACCGATGGTGGCTACAGTGGTGGTAACACAAACAGACCAGCCTTGAATAATCTTCTTGATGATGTGCATAGAAATGTATTTGACACTGTTATTGTATATAAGCTAGACAGATTAAGCAGAAGTCAAAAGGATACTTTAATGCTTATTGAGGATAAATTTCTGGCAAACAATATTGATTTTATATCAATGTCAGAAAACTTTGACACATCATCTCCTTTCGGTAAGGCTATGATTGGTATTTTATCCGTGTTTGCACAGCTTGAAAAGGACCAGATAACAGAGCGTTTTACAATGGGGCGTATCGGCAGATGTAAATCAGGATTATTTCACGGTGGTGGTAACGCTCCTAAAGGTTACAATTACATAAACGGTAAACTGGAAATAAATTACAGCGAAGCTGAGCAAGTAAAAGAGGTGTTTGCTTTATTCTTATCCGGTAAAAGCATAAACGCCGTAAGTAATACTATGACTAAAAAATATGGTGTAACTACCTGGAATAACGCTAACAAAATATCTAACTGTATACGAAACAGCATATATATAGGCAAGGTTAAATTCAAGGGCGTTGAGTATGATGGTGAGCATACTCCGATAATATCAGAAGCCGATTATTTCAAAGCAAACGAAATGCTTGTTTCTCCTGAACGAGAAAGCAAAAAAACTACTTCACAAAAAACGCCTTACAGGGCACAATATTTACTTTCAAGCCTTATATTTTGCAAAAAATGTGGTGCAAGATACAGTGGTGTTCACGGTTACTATAAATGCTATTCACGTTCTAAAAATTCAAAAAAATATATTAAAGACCCTAACTGCAAAAATAAAAACTGGATTATCGACGAGCTTGACACACTTGTAAGCAACGAAATACGAAAGCTAACTATTGACCAAGGCTATCAACAGTTATTTACAAATGCAGGCAAGCATACCACGACCAACGACAAAAAAGCCATTCAGGCAGAGATAAGCAAAATAGATAATCAGATTAATAAACTGCTAGACTTGTTCCAGTTATCTGATGTACCTATTGATGTAGTTAAGAAGAAGCTTGAGGTTCTTACCGACAAAAAAGAAAGCCTTATAAAGCAACTTGAAAAGCCTAAAACAGACAATTTTAAAGCTTTTGAAACTGCTTTACTTAGATTTGTAGAGCTTGACAACACATCGAACCTTGAAGAACGCAGATTGTTAATCTCAACATTGATTGAGCGTATATTAATCGATGATGAAGATGTAGAAATCATTTGGCGATTAGAGAGCAGAATTATATAGTCTATGCACATTGTAAGGCTCTGCTTGCCGTGGCAATGTGCCTTTTTGAAAAGACTATCCATATTAAAGGCAATTCTTGGCAAATAGCCTGAGTCTTCAAGCAAGGTGAACAACGGGAAGAATATCGCCATTGGTGGAAGCATTACGGCAATAACCCATGTGGTTGTTCTGTAGACTCCGTCTATAAGCATACTTGTAATGATTTCTGGTGTGTTTATTGCGTGTAAAGCTTCTGTAAGCTTTCTGCCTGAAAATTCAAACAATATTGTTAACCACTGGCTGGGATAGTTTGCACCTACAATTGTAATCCAGAAAATCAAAGCAGTCAGCAACAGCATTACAGGTATACCGAAAAGCTTAGAGGTCAATATTCTGTCGATTTTTCTATCTCTTTGCCTGTATTCAGGATTTTCTTCAGTTACTGTTTTGTTGTATATGTATTCACATTTGCTTATTATTGTACTTACTATTGAATCACGATTTTTTTCAGGGTTATAGCTTTTGTCTGATTTTAAGCTGTCTATAAGCTCAGTAGTTTTATTGCTTTTTGCAAGCTTAGCTTTAATATAAACATCATCCTCAAGCAATCTCAGCGAATAATAACGCTTCAGCTTTGCAGGCAGATTATTTTCTATAGTTGCAGAGATATCTGTAATATTCTTTTCTATTTCTGCACTGTATTCTGTTTTTGTGGGGAAGTATTTTCTTTTTTTCAGCACAACCCTTTCTATTGCCTCTTTTAGCTCACTAAGCCCCTCACCTTTGCCGGCACTTGCTCCAACAACCTCTACCCCAAGATATAAAGAAAGCTCGTCAAGGTCAATACTGATTTTCTTCTTTTTTGCTTCGTCTAAAAGATTAACACATACTATCACATCGTCAGCAACCTCAAGTATCTGTAAAATCAGATTAAGGTTACGCTCTAAACAGGTAGCGTCTGCAACAACTACAACTGCGTCAATATAGTTACCAAGCAAAAAGTCACGAGCCTCAGCCTCTTCTTCTGAGCTTACAAGCAATGAATAAGTACCAGGCAAATCAACAAGCGTATAATCAATTCCGTTAAAGGTATATTTGCCAAATGCATTGCTTACTGTTTTACCTGTCCAGTTACCGGTGTGCTGATTCATTCCTGTTAAAGCGTTGAAAACTGTACTTTTACCTACATTAGGATTACCAGCAAGTGCTATAGTTTTTTCTGGGCAACAGGCTCACTCTCCTTTAATTATGCAAATGTATTGTATAGATATAAAATACTATTTACACAATATGCATAATTTCAAATAATGTTACTGTTTAAGGCATGTAAATTTATAATTGTTAAGAAAATATAAACATTCTTTAAAAATTCTTAGGTTGTATTTTAATTTCAAAATAGCTATAATAGCTTAATAAATCAGGAATCGTGCTGAATTTTGTAAATACGGGAGTAATTTATATGAAAAGCTTAATCTCTGCTATGCTTGCAAGTGTAATTCTTTCTACAACACTTTGTGGTTGCATAGGTAATACAGATAACGCATCAAAACCAGAAGGTAATCAACCTAAATCTATCGAGGGATTGACAAGTCTTTCTACACAAGTAACATCAGACACTATGAGCGAGGAAGCTACCGAGCCGTTAACAGCAGAGGAAAGCATGCTTATAGATATGCTGAAAAACTATTTTACAGCCATTGAAAAAATGGATATAGACGCCGTTGCTGATTTTTATGACCCTGCTGTACTGCCAAGCTCAGAGATGTATAAATCTCTGAGAAAAATCTATGATGATGCGTGCGATAGTGGCATTGCCTCTGATGATTACGAGGGTATCTGGAAGCAGACAGAAAAATACGAGGGTTTGAATTTTACCTTTAATAATTTTGCAAGCTGTGATATTATTGGCAATTCAGCCCATGCTTCGATTGATTATTTAGCTGATTTCACTGACCGTGGCTATCCGGTGCAATACTCTGTTAAATTTGGATTTACTATGACCAGAATTAACGATGAATGGTATCTGAGCAGTGACCCTGATTATGATAATGCAGCTTTTACATACAATGCTGACGATTTTGAAAATCCATACAGTGCATTTGATACAGCATACAACAATGCAGAAAGTATCAATCTGATTATAAATAAATGCTATAAAAACATACAGGATAATAAACTTGAAAAATACACTGTAAAATCTGGCAAGCTTATTACAGTTGCAGACGCTGTAAAGGTTTTTGGCCGTGCTTATAGCTTTTTCACCGTAGAAAACAATGGTCATCGCTACACCCCATACTGGTACAAAACAGGTGGATATTGTGTATTCCTTGATTCTGAGGGTAACAATTTAATAATAGATAACGCTACATATAACAACGATGAGATTATACCACTTGCTGAAAATAATAACCCTAGCAACAGCGTATATGTTGTTGATTTATTCAGATAGCTTTAACTGAATATGATGATATAGTAATGGTAGAATTGCAAAATACACTTTGCAGCTCTACCGTTATTTTTTATTTTAAAGCTGTATTACGATATGTAAACTATAGCAACCCCTTTTAAAAACTGGGAAATATAATCAAAAAAATCCTATGTTTTCAGCCACCTTTACAAAAATATTAAAGAGCAGTAAATAAATATTGATAAACTTCTATAGCAGTGATAGAATAGCCTTTGATATATAAAAAATATGCAGTATCTGGCTGCATATTCAGGAGGTAATTAATTTGAGGAAAAGTACATTAAAATTATTTGCTGTATTGCTGTCAGCAACCACACTGACGGCTTCAACGCCAATGGCAACTGCCACAGCTGTTGAAAAAGCAGACAACAGCATGATTCAGAGCCAGCAAGCAAATGCAGTAAACACATCAGAAGCTGCAAGCTATCCAATCTGTGGTTGTACAGATTGTGGACTTGAACCAGTCGGAGAAAATTTCTCTGAAGACATACCAGTAATCGGGTCTGCAGCTGATTATTACGAGATAACCGGTGACGGTGAGCCACAGGGCACTTACAGCAGAGATTGTGACCCTATGGCTGGTCTGCCAGACAGTGTTGACAACAGTCAGAGTAAATACTTCCCACCTATTAACATTCAAGGTGGTCTTCCTGCCTGTACAATATGGGCACAGACATACTATCAGTACACTTATACAATGAATAAGGAGCTGGACAAAATTTCAAAAGGCGAGAATATAGCTTCGCCTATGTGGGTATATAACTTTGTTAACCGTGGTATAATGGACGGAAGTCTGCTTGAATGGGTTTACTGGACTTTAGAAGACCAGGGCTGTCCTCCTCAGTCAATATTGCCATAGGATAACAGTGATATTTATATATGGCCAACTGAAGAAAAAGTATGGCGAGAAGCACTTAATTATAGAATATCAGGCTATCAGCGTTTTCTTACCCCTGGTTTTGAAGGATCAGAAAACGGTGTACAGGTTAACAGACATATCTCTTCTGCTGATGACAGTGATTTAGCTGCGATAAAAACAGCACTGAATAATGGCGATGTGCTGGCATACTCTACTTTTACAGGTGGGTGGAATTCAAAAAATATAGAAGCAAGCTCTCTTGCACCAGAAAACAGCAAATATAAAGGCGAAGAGATAATTATATCATGTGATAACTATAAAGGCTGTCACAGAATGGTTATTGTTGGCTACAATGATAATATCTGGGTAGATATTAATACCAATGGTAAGGTTGACAACGGAGAAATGGGTGCACTTAAGCTTGCTAACTCATGGGGTACCTATTATGGTAACCAAGGCTTTTACTGGTTTGCATATGATGCACTCAACACAAAATCTGAGGTTTCTGGCGTAACTAACGCAGCTGAAAGAAACCCTATATGCTATGATATTACAAGAATTGATGTAGAGCCTTATAATTCAAAATCAGACCTGTATTTAAAATGTACAGCAAATACCACAGACAGAAAGAATATAGATATTCAGATAACAGCTGAAAAGGACGGCAAGAAATACACCCGTTCTGCACTTGCTTTTGTACAGCCTCAGCTTACTGATGTAAAATATTCCTTCAATGGTAGCACAACCACTTCAAATGATGCAACAATGCTGTTCCCTCTTGACAATATCTTCAACAGCTATAAAAGAGGTCTGGATAAATCTGTTTCACCATCAGCTCTACCGGAAGATATAACACCAGACAATTACATGGAATATAACTGGAGTGTCAATTTTATAGATAAAAACAATGACAACCATCTGTTCAATATAAAGAACATTGAAATTGTAGATGAAAAGCATTTCACTATAATAAAACCAGAGGATTCAGCTTCGTTTACTTTAGATGGCTCAAGCAAAACTCTTGAATTCTCTAAGCTTCATGCTGATATATTCTATGTAGGTTACGAAAATCCTGTACTTTATTACAAATATAAAAACGCTTCATGGGATACAGCTGAAAAGGTTGTACTTACAGAAGACCTGAGTAAACAGGGCTATACACATAAAGCTATGATTGAATGCAATAATACAACCGACATTGAGTTTTATTTCAGTGACGATAAAGGCAATATAGACGATAATAACGGTAACTACTACAACTTTACAGCTGGTAACAACTGCTTTAAAACAGAAAACGCAAGAGCTCCACTTTCTGTAACACTTACAAACAACTTTGATAGTCTGGCAGATTTACATTGTTACTGTGAATTTTCTCCAGAGGTAAAAGGTGGCTATGCTCCATATACATACGAATTTACATATGAAAATCTGGATTATGGCACCACTGACAGCTGGCACTGTGATAAAAATAATGGCACGGTAAAAAAGCCATTTGGTAATATAGGTAATTATCGAGCTACAATGACGGTTACCGATTACTTAGGTAATGTAGCAACAGGCACAAATGATTTTACTATAAAGGACCTTCCTTTTGCTATCAGTGAGTTTACAATGACACCTGCATATCAGATTATGACTGGTGATGTAGTAGAATTCAATGCTGTAAGCGAAAACGAGTCTATAGCAACAGGCTCTTCTATACATAATATTTATAATTATGAACTTAAAAACCTGGATACTAACGATGTAGTATATATGACATCAAAGAAAGCAGACGAAGCCAATACTAGTTTCAGAACAAGTAAAATCAACCTGAAATGGCTGGCTAAAACACCAGGTAATTATTCTATGTCAATTTATTCAATAGATGCTGGCAACGAATTTTCTGATAAAACAATAAACTTCACTGTTACCGAATACAACGGAACAATTATAGGTGATGCTAATAACAGTGGTGAGATTACTGTTACAGATGCATTAATGATTATGAAATATGATATCGGTGTGATTGATAAAACAAAGCTATGGAGTATACTGTCAGACTGCAACAAGGACGGTGCAATTAACCTTAAGGACACAATATGTGTTTTGAAATACTGTGTTACTGGTAACCGTGATAAGGATTGTGGCTTTACAGGAGAGGTTAATTCCAGAGTGATTCCTGACGATTTACCAACAGAGCCACCTTCAGAAGTTCCTACAGCAGTACAAACAGAAGTTCCAACTCCTGCTCCAACTCAGAAGCCAACAGAAGCTCCTACTCAGGCTCCTACTCAGAAGCCAACACAGGCTCCTACTCAGGCTCCTACTCAGGCTCCTACTCAGAAGCCTGTAGAGCAGAATATTGTTACCTTTTCAAACGCTCATCACTGGAGTGGTACGATTTATTGCTATTATTGGTCAGACACAAATACAAATATGACAACATGGCCAGGTGTATCAATGGGCTCAGCTGGCAATAACCAATACGGTCAGAGAATGTACACCTTTGTAGTGCCTGCCGGTGCAACCTATGTAATCTTCTCTAACGGAAGCTCACAGACTGTTGATATACCATATCCAGGTGGTGAAATGAAATACTACCCTACCAATTCTACAGACTCAAAGGGACATTATATGGTGTCAACCTGGCAATAATACAGAATAAACAACACAATATTAAAGCCAATGCTATTTGACGGTATTAAGCTTTCAAACATCAATGGCTCTATCCCCCACAGCTCTATGTAGCTGTGGGGGATTTTTGCGTGGAAGCATAAAATCAGTTACGCTAAAAACTGGGAAATATAATCAAAAAATCCGATGTTTTCAGCCACCTTTACAAAAATATTAATCATCTTTAAATAAACATTGAAGAAATTAAATAACAGTGCTACAATTAACATTGTATGTATAAAATCACATATTTAATGTATGTGAATGCTTCCAGGAGGTAATCAATTTGAGGAAAAACACATTAAAAATTTTTGCTGCTATGCTGTCAGCAACAACGCTGATGTCATCAATGCCGATGTCAGCTGCTAACGCTGTTGAGGTAAGCGATAATGCTATGATTCAAAGCAAGCTGGCAAATCCAGAAGAAACAGACGACTGTACTGAGCATATCTGTGGTATGGGTGACCTTACACCGGAGGGCTCAGTACAGTCGTCTGTTTCTTCTGGATTTGCCAGCTTGCTTTGAATCATAGCATTATCGCTTACCTC
>JAXJDU010000154.1:0-3664 GCA_036301785.1 Acutalibacteraceae bacterium
ATATTATTACGCTTGACAGGCGAAGCTTTGCTTAATTCAGATGTCAGAGCCTTTATATATTCTGGTGTAGTGCCACAACAGCCACCAAGAATTAAAGCTCCAGTTGGTACAATGCTTTTAACCATACTTTTTGCAAAGTCAGCTGGTGTAAGATTATACCCACCTGTTGCAGGGTCAGGTAAGCCAGCATTTGGCTTTACTATAATAGGTAAGTTTCTCCACTTTGCAAGCTCAGCTACAACGCCTTGTAGCTGCACAGGACCAAGCGAGCAATTCACACCCACAGCATCAACACCTAAACCCTCAAGTGTAATAGCCATAGCAGATATTGAACAGCCTGTAAAGGTACGCATATTTTCCTCAAAGGTCATAGTACACATAACAGGCTTATTACTGTTTTCTTTAGCAGCTAGTACACCAGCTTTAAGCTCTGCTAAATCTGTCATAGTTTCAAACACAATCAGGTCGGCAAGCTCGCCAGCCTCTATTATTTCCTTGTAAATGTTATAGGCCTCGTCAAAGCTCATACTGCCTGTTGGCTCCATCAGCTTACCAATAGGGCCAATGTCAAGAGCAACCAGTGAGTCAGTATCAGCTGTAGCTTTTTTAGCAACAGAAATAGAAGCCTTTACCACCTCGGCTACACTATATCCACTGTCAGCAAGCTTATAGCTATTAGCACCAAAGGTGTTAGCGTATACTATCATAGAGCCAGAGGTTATATATGAACGGTGTATTTCTTCTACAACCTCTGGATTTGTAATGCTTAAAGCTTCGGGACATTCGCCAGTTTTCAGGCCTTTTGCCTGAAGCTGTGTACCCATAGCACCATCAAGAATTATAAATTTGTTTTCTTTTAATAATTTATTGAACACAACGATTTCCGACCTTTCTGTATTGACAGGTATTTTTAAGGTTACAGCCAAGACACCCACGACTTTTAGCTGTTATTTCTGTATGAGATAAACCAATAATCGCTGTAACCGATTTTATAGGGGTAAGCATAAAGCTTTGATTTACACACAAGCCTGTTTTGCGTGGTGCGTCCAGTATATTCAGTATATCCTTTTGCAGGGTAATTGGCAAGTCGCCATAGCCAGGGCTGTATCTGAAGGTTTTGTAGCAGTGGGGGATAGAAGTATAAATTTCTTCTTCTACCTTGTTACACACCTGTTCAATCGCAACACTGGCAAGACTGTTTACTACAACTGCTTTGCTCATATCCTCAAGCTGAGTTTTACGAATAAGCATATCTATCCCACCAGATAAGGTAGCACACATAATCACCACACCAAAGCAGTTTTTCAGATGATTTTTAATATCATTACCTTCAAGCACGATATTAGTACCAACAACCTCAATTCCAAGCTCTGTTTCGTTAATATCAAAGCTTTTATAGCAATAGCGAGGTGTACTCTGTGAGATTACCAGCTTTTCACATTCTTTTAATAAAGCTAAAGTATGATTATCAGCCTTGCCGTTTTGACACCCCATATAACGCAAAGCTTCATTAAAATCAAGCTCAGATAATGATATCATTTATAAACCTCCTGTAAACGATAATTTAAAGTTTTGTTTGGATTTTAAATACTATTTTATGAGTTACTTGAATATCCTTCTGTTTGAACTGCGTTGATTATATTAACGAAACATTTTATTTTACAAAGTTTTTAAAATAAAATATGGGAATATACTGGCTGTCAGGAAGCTTTTTTCTTTCTTTTTCAAATAAATCATAATCTTTTAACTCGATAGAATCATACAAATCAGCGTTTGTTTCTGGGATTAAATAATAACCAACCATATTTTCTCCTGAAATAATCAATTCAACTTCGTAATATATGATTAAATCAAACGTCCATTTTTCTTCGTCTTCTAACGAATAATATGAATACAGTCCTGTAGGAACTAATCCTCCATCGAAAACATCCAATTTTTCTGAAGTATAGCTTCGATTTATTTGAGTTGTGCCAAAAGGTGAAATTAATAATGTTTTTTCATATTCATCTTTTATAATACAAGCTATAGAAATTTTGTCCTCAGACAGAGTTTTAATAAGATTAAAAGGCGTAGGCTTGTCAGGGATAAATTGGTTAACATTGTTTTTATTGATTTTTTTGTTTTTATAAATTATATTTGATACTTTTATTTTCTCCATTTTTATTTCTCTGTAAATTCCAATTCACAAATCACAACAAATTCTTAATACTTCTTGCAATCTTAGTTGCAACATATGGATTGTTCATTGTATATAAATGTATACCCTCAACACCGTTTGCAATCAAATCTACAATCTGATTTACAGCGTAGGCTATACCAGCGTCACGCATTGCCTCAGGGTTATCACCATACTTCTGCATCATCATAGAAAACTTTCTTGGCAATGACGCACCACACATACTCACCATTCTTTCAATCTGTTTACAGTTAGTAACAGGCATAATCCCTGCCTGAATAGGCACATTTATACCTGCGATTCTTGCCTTCTCAACAAAAGAATAAAACGCTTCATTATCAAAGAAGAGCTGTGACACAAGAAAATCAGCACCAGCGTCAACCTTTTTCTTTAAATTAAGAATATCCTCAATTTCATTCTTTGAGTCCATGTGCATTTCTGGATAACATGCACCACTTATGCCTAGCTCTGGATTTCTGGACTTTATATATGATACTAAATCGCTTGAGTAGGTAAAGTCATTTTTAGGTGGAATTTCCGGATTGTGGTCGCCTCTTAATGCAAGTATATTTTCTACGCCAGCAGCCTTGAAGCTCTCTATAGCAGAATCTATTTCGTCCTTAGTGTTTGTAAGGCAGGTTAAATGAGCTACAGGCTCTACATTATGCATGTTTTTTATAATAGAAGCGATTTTACCGGTGTATTTACCGTTGCCGCCACCACCTGCACTATATGTAACACTTATGTAGTCTGGATTGATGTCAGTAAGCTGCTCAAGAGTGCTGTAAACAGTTTCTATATTATCAGTAAATTTTTTAGGAGGGAATACCTCCAGTGAAAATACAGTTTTATTGCTGCTGAATTTATCTATTATCTTCATTGAATTTCTTCCTTTCAAAAATTTTTAGTCACAAAATTTAGTTAATTATAGCATAATAGCTTTTGCATATTCAATCAGTAAAAATATACGGATAAACTATAGATAATGTTAGTTTTTTACTATAGGCTTTAACCGAAAACAGTCAGTATAAAATAATATATGTATAAAAACATAAAATAAAAGGTGTTTGCCGTAATAAAAATAACCATAAAAATAAAAACTTATCGTAAAAAATCAAACGGGAAATATTTTCTATATATTTTATACAAAATTAACAATTTATCTTTTGCAAAAAAATCAATATAAAAAAATTACCCCTTGTGATATAATGTATGAGATGAATATAGAAAGGGAGGAGACAAAAATGTTTCTTAACAAAAACACATTTGGCAGAAAAGCTTTAAGCGTTATGCTTGCTGCTGCTATGATCTCTTCTGTTGGTGTTACAACAGCTGTTAGTGCAGCTGCTGCAAAAACAACAGAGGTTAAGAGCGAAGCAACAACTAACGTTGTAAGCAGTGCCAATCAATATGGTCTTGCAGAAAACATTCAAGATGGTAACATTTTGCACTGCTTTGACTGGAAGTATAATGATATTAAAGCTGAGC
>JAXJDU010000155.1:0-6843 GCA_036301785.1 Acutalibacteraceae bacterium
ATTATAACTCTTAATAAGAACAAATCCATAGGAAAAGTTTTATATATAGTAGAAGGCGAAAAAACAGAGCCATACATACTTCATCGACTTTTCACAAAGATATTGGAGTATAATATAGAAATAATAAAAAGGAACAAACCATATCACAGATACACTTGTTCTACTAACTCTAATTCTCGTGTTTTCGTTGTAAACTCTGAAGAAAGTAATATTCGCTTTATTGAAAAAGATAATGATTATCTAAATAACTTGTTTAAAGTTCTAATTGAAGAATACGACTTTGATGTAGATAACTCTGCTATATACTACATATTCGATAGAGACAATCACTCGAACAATGATGTTCCTTTTATCAAAGAGTTAATATCAACATTAGGAAACTCACGAGAAAATGAAAACTATAATCGACAAGGAATGTTGTTATTAAGTTATCCTTCGATTGAAGCATTTACTATGAGCAATTTCCATAATAATAGTTTTGACGAAGAAGTTTCCACTGGAACGCATTTAAAACAACATCTTAATTACTTAAAGTATTTTCCTAATAATATAAATGAAGATACACTTAAGTTTGCTGTTTCAGAATTATTTAAATCATTTAATCAAATGAATATTGATAATTATGATTTAGATGATTTCAGCGATTGTAATATGGATATTTTTAATTTTGAAGAAGGCAATTACACAAACAACGAAATGTATAGAATATTAAGCCTGCTATGTATTTCACTTTTAGATTTAGGAATTTTGGAAATCACATAGCATTTAGACACTAAAAAACAGTGATTTGATTAATTTATCGGATAATTATGGGCACCTAGTTTATATGTTTTATCTCATATTTAAAGGCCGGGCTGAAAAAATTGATTTAATAGTGTTTTTTAGTCTTTCTGTTCATACTATACACCATTGGCTTCGGAAATCACTTTCCGAAGTCTTTTTTGCCAAAAGCTATACCCATTGAGTAAGCATCAATTCAAGTATGTTTAGCTATCCTTATTTCGTGGTATTAGTAATTTTATTGTGCCATCGGGCTGATTTATAATACAAAAACATATAGACTAATTTTTGTGTTTTAACCATCAATGTAATATAATATAGAAAAAATCATATTTACAGAGGTATTACATGGTTTTATATTTTTCTGCAACAGGTAATACATAGTTTATCGCTAAGGAGCTTGCAAAACGTACAAATGATAAGTGTGTTAAGCTTCTTGAGCGTATAAAATCGCAGGATTTTTCACCTATTTATTCCGAAAAACCATTTGTTATCTGTGCTTCCGTTTATGTAATAACTCGTGCAAAGCTATACCATTACATACTTCGTCCTGTTACTAACTTTATTAATGGTATTTTATTAATGGTATAAAGAGAAGAGTATTGAGATAAAACAAATTTGTTTAGCAATTGCTTACTATAAATATGTAAACTTTGAAAAATTATAAAAAATAAAGCTTATGCTGAAATTTGAGCTGTTAAGGAGATGTTTGCTATGATTCTGATTATTGAAGATGATGAAAACATAAATGCTCTGCTTCGTAATATATTAAACCGTAATGGATATGAGGTGCAATGTGCATTAAATGGCTGGGAAGGCTATGAGCTTGCAATGAAGAATGATTATAGCTTAATTTTGATAGATTTAATGCTTCCGCTAAAAAGTGGAGAGGAAATTTTGCGTGAATTGCGAACCAAGAAGGATACACCTGTGATTGTATTGTCGGCTAAAAACGCTGTCAGCAATCGCATTGAGTTGCTCAGACTTGGTGCAGATGATTTTATTTGCAAACCATTTGATATTGATGAGGTTATGCTACGAATCGACGCTCTTCTTAGAAGAACGAATGGTGTAAAAACATTCCTGACCTTTAAGGATATAAAGCTGGAGGTTGCTTCTAAGCGTGTGTTTATTGGTGAAGAAGAAATTATTTGTACAGCCATGGAATATGCAATTCTTGAACTGATGTTGTCAAATCCTACTAAGATTTTTTCTAAAAGAAATCTGTTTGAAAGCGTTACCGGCGATGAATATATGAGTGACGAAAACACTATGAATGTACATATGAGTAATCTGAGAAAGAAAATTGCCAGAATAACAAATGAAAGCTACATTGAAACTGTGTATGGAATGGGATATCGTCTGACAAATTAAGATTTTCTTAAGATTTTCTATAGTGTTTTTTTAAAATGATGTTATATCATTAAGGTCAGAAAGGGGAGTTGCAAATGAAAGACATTGTTTTGCAAACAAAAAATCTGACTAAAAAATATGGTGCACACACTGTACTTGATGATGTCAGTATCGAATTAAAAAAGAAGCATATTTATGGATTTATAGGTGAGAATGGTGCAGGTAAGAGTACCTTTTTGAAAATCGTCACAGGATTAACATATCCTTCATCAGGAACTTACTCTATTATGGGAAAAGAGAATGCCCACGAAAGAGAAAAAATGAGAAGATGTATAGGATGTATGATTGAAGAGCCAGCACTTTATCCGTATTATACAGTTATGCAAAATTTAGAACTCAAGAGAACCTTGGTTGGAAATCCAGATAAAGCTATCTGCAACAAAGTGTTGGATATGGTTGATTTATCTGATGTAAAAAATAAAAGAGTACACACCTTATCTATGGGTATGAAGCAAAGATTAAGCATTGCAATGGCACTTGTCGGTAATCCACAGCTTTTGATTTTAGATGAGCCAATTAACGGACTTGACCCTAAGAATATTGTTGTTTTGCGAAATTTATTAAAAAAATTGAATGAGGAAAGAAACATCACTATTTTTATCTCCAGTCATATTTTGAGTGAGCTTTACCTGCTTGCTACGGATTATATATTTATCCATAAAGGTAAGATTATAGATGTAATAACACATGAAGAGCTGGAAGCAAGGTGCAGAAAATATATTTGTATCAAAACTGATGCCGTGCCTATGGCACTCACTGTTCTGGATAAGCTTATTAACAACCCAGAGTATAAAGTAGTATCAGAGGATACTATTTATCTATATTCTAATATGAATAATATATCAAAAATTGCAAAAGCGTTTGTGCAAAATGGAATAGTTGTTACAGAATTATTTGTAATGGAACAGACTCTGGAAGACTATTTTATTACAATTACAGGAGGTGTCGAGCATGTGTAATCAGTGTAAGGTTTCCTTTTATAAATTCTGGCATTTTCTGCTTTTTTATATAGCTATACTATGTGTGGCTGGACTTGGCTTTTATTATGGCTTTGATAAAATTGCAGGTTTTGGCGAAGGAGTAGATTTTGCATTTAACGATACTATTTGTGATACTTCGATGATGTTTATATTAGCTTTGATACCTTCATGGTTTATTGGCAGTGATTTTAGTAATCGTACAATTCATCATGAAATTACATCAGGGTACAGCAGATGGTCAGTATTGCTGGTAAGAGAACTGCCTGTTATTCTGGCTGGTATAATTTTTCATGCTGTTTATATGATTTCTACAATCCTTGGTGTTGCCTGTAAAAATGCTTTTTCAAACCATATTTTTGAAAACTCGAATAATCTGCTTTGGTGCGTTACAGTTATGTTGCAGTTGATAGGATTACAGAGTGTTATTACACTTATTACATTCATTTGTTCAAAAGCGTCTGCTGCAATTGCTGCATCGGTAAGCTTTGTTGTTATATCGTGTAATGTTCTTCGTAATTTTCTGGGTGGAACATTTTTTGAGAAAACCGTATTTTGCTTTGCAAAAAACAATGCAAGTGAAACATTGATTTCTGCAAGCGTTATAGCAGTTATTACATTAGTGGTATCAATAGCCTTAACCTATCTGGTCTTCAGAAGAAAAGAGATTTAATATTTGAAAGGAGGCAACAATAATGCCATATATGTTTATTATACTGATTCTGATTATTGTTGTTTCCTTTTTGAGTGTAAAACTATACCTTATCAAAAAGCAGTTAAGAAATATTGCAGAGCAAATGCAGGAGCAGGATGAAAGGGCAGTTTCTTTAGATTTTGTAGATAAAGACCTGGAGGCAGTGGCTTTAAATATCAACAAAAAGCTGGAACAGCTACAGATGGTAAAAATAAAAGCCGTAAAAAAAGAACAAGCTATGAGAACCTCTATTTCTATGATTTCTCATGACATGAGAACCCCGCTTACATCTGTTATTGGTTATCTACAGCTTGCAGAAAAAAGCTGTACAGATGAAGAAACCTTGCAGGATATTCATATTGCTTTGGATAGAGCAAAGTGTTCTAATAAGCTGGTAGACGATTTCTATGAATTATCATTGATAGATTCTGAGCAGTATGTTCCAGTGATAGAAAAGGTTAATATATGTGAAGTAGTATGTGAAGAGATTCTTGCTAATTATCTGGCATTCGAAAACAAAGGTATTTTACCTTTGTTTGAGCAAGCCGATAGTAAAATTATAGTATGGGCAGACCATAATTTGCTTGCAAGAGTTGTTCAGAATCTTATTTCTAATGGAATTAAGTATTCCACAGGAGAAATGAATTTTGTAATTACTCAAGAAAAAAGTGTAACACTTGCTATTTCAAACTCTGTTTTTAAACCTGTTGACGTAGAGAAGATATTTGATAAATTTTATAGAGCAGATGATTCACGAAATGGTGACGGAGCAGGTTTAGGTTTGTATATCTGCAAAAAGCTAGTTGAAGAAATGAACGGAAAGATATATGCTATAAACGAAAATGATATGTTGACAATAAAAATAGAATTTGACCACGCTTTATGATGTGAGATATGTGTGATTTATCTCACCATAGAAAATATAATAACTAATCTGTTAAATACTTATCTTTTCGATATACTCCCCTTAAAGCAGACATTTTTATGCGTTTGCTTTAAGGGGAGTGTTCATAATATGACTTTGATTTATAAGAACATAAAAAGGGCGTAGGAGAGCATATGGCTGTAGTTGGATTTGTAATAAGAAGAATAAAATAAAGTGTTCTAATGTTTTTTAGTCAAACAGTCGGTGAATTTTACTCCGTATTTTTGTAACTCATATGTGGCTTTGTACATCTAAGTACATATACAACGAGAAAACTAAACTGTTGTGCTATAATGTGTATAGTTCAAAAACAAACAAATTTTATATTATAGCATACAGGAAAGAAATAAAATGAGTATAATAAACAATGATGGATAGCAAAGACAAGGTATGATATAATTAGTTTAATAAACTTAACTATATGTAATTAAATCGAGATAAAAACAAGGAGTGTATAACTAAAATGAAAAAGATAGGCTTGGTTGGTGGAACTGGTCCAGAATCTACCATTATGTATTATAAAGAGCTTAATTCTAAAATTGATATTGCTACTAGTGGTAAAAATATGCCAGAGCTAGCAATAGAGAGCGTGAATTTTCGCAAAGCCTGGGAGCTGGTTTCTGCAGAGCAATATAAAGAATTAGCCGATTATCTGTCTGAAAAGGTTAACAGTTTAGCTGAAAACGGAGCTGAAATCATAGCATTAACAGCAGTCACTATGCACATGGTGTTTGACGAAGTAGAAAGCAATACAGGTGTTTCAATTGTGAGTATTCCTAAAACAATATGCCACGAGATTCTTGAAAAGGGTTATAAAAAGGTTGGATTATTAGGAACTATCTTTACTATGGAACAGGACTATATGAAAAAAGATTTGCGTCAAGCTGGCATAGATGTGATTGTTCCTGATAAGTCCGACAGAGAGCTTATCGCAAAAAGAATATATGAAGAACTGGAAATAGGCATTGTAAAAGAATCTACATTACAGGAATTCAATGAAATAATAAAAAAATTGAAGGATATGTACGGTGTAGAAGCAATCATTTTAGGCTGTACAGAGCTACCATTGCTATTAAACGATTCTAACTGCTTGCTACCATGTCTGGATAGCGTAGAAATACATATCAAGAAGCTTGTTGAATTATCTATGGAATAATATAAAATTAAAAATGTGAGGTGTATAAGGTGAATAACAGAGAAAGTTAATAACATTTTATTCAGAAAGAATATGTAGTAACAAATAATACTAATTTTTAATAAAAACAGGTAACCGTAAATAAAACATAGAATTAATTTCGTTTTCGGAGGTGTTGTTGTGGATAATCCATGGGAAAATATAGACTTAGCTGATTATGAGAGCCATATGAGCTTGCAGAGTGTTTATCAGCTACAGTCTATGAATGAAATAATGAGAGAACAATTTTCTGCTTATAATGCTGATACTGTTATGATTCTGGGAATCGCTGCTGGTAACGGACTTGAACATATAGATAAAAAGAAATTTAAGACAGTATATGGTGTGGATATCAATCAGAACTATCTCGATGAATGTAATAAGAGATATTCTACTTTGGATAGTGTTTTCAAGCCTATTTGTGCAGACCTATCAGATAAAAGTTTAAAATTACCCTGTGCTGATATGCTTGTTGCAAATCTTTTAATAGAATATATAGGCTACGAATGCTTTCAAAGGGTTGTAAAAATGTCACAACCTCAATATGTTTCCTGTATTATTCAAATAAACACCGAAACAGCGTTTGTATCAGATTCACCTTATCTGCATGTGTTTGATAGGTTGAATGAAGTACATCATCAATTAGATCAATTTGGTCTTATAGCGTGTATGAATCAAATTGGTTACTCAAAAAAATTTTCATACGAAAAAGCTTTACCTAATGGTAAAAAGCTTATGAGAATTGATTTTATCCAATAAAACTAACTTCTAGAGATCAGAAAAACTATTTCTCGGAAATTCAAAGCTCATTTATTTTCTTATTACATAAATATATCTTGCCATTTTTTCTTTGAATTGTTCAAACGATTCATTGGCACAC
>JAXJDU010000156.1:0-8484 GCA_036301785.1 Acutalibacteraceae bacterium
GATTAAATATTTAAAGCAACAGTTTGAGTTGCTGCTAACATAATCCCCTTAATGCAGAGCATGAGAAGCTCAGGGCTGCATTAAGGGGATTGCTTTATCCTGAGTATGCTGTTTTTCAGATGAAAATATGCCGTAAGGTTTTCTGCTTGTCGTGAATCAAACGGTTTATATTAAACTCTGTAAAGCGTAAAAGTAAACAATATATGAATTTTAACAAAATACACAATTAACTATTGACCTTTGGTGATAATTTTATTACAATTTAAGAAAAGCAGTAATGCTTAATAAGTAAAAGCTGTGTTTTATACGGTTTTCTTCTGAATATCTGATGAGATTTTCGGAAGCGTAGCACAGCCTACATATTTTTGAATATAGCTTCGTATAATATAAAAACAGAGAGGTGTAAAATAAATGAGGATTCAATTTATCGGTGCAGTACATGAGGTAACAGGAAGCTGTACATTGCTTGAAGTAAACGAAAAGGTTTATATGGTTGATTGTGGTATGGAGCAGGGCATAGATGTTTTTCAGAATATTGCATTGCCAGTGCCAGCAAACGCTATAGAAGCTGTATTTTTAACCCATGCTCATATTGACCATTCAGGTATGCTGCCAAAGCTGTATAAGGACGGTTTCAGAGGCTCAATATATGCTACAGATGTAACAAGTGATTTATGTAACATTATGCTGAGAGATTCAGCCTATATTCAGGAGTCAGAGGCTAAATGGCAATCTAAAAAGGAGCAGCGAGCAGGCAGAGAGGCTGTAGAGCCAACATATAATTTACAGGACGCACTTGGAGCTATCTCGTGCTTTCGCAGATGTACCTATGGTGAACAGGTTGCTGTAGGCGAAGGGGTAGAGATAAGATTTACAGATGTTGGTCATCTTCTTGGGTCTGCCTGTATAGAAATCTGGCTTACAGAGGGTGAAATCGAAAAGAAAATAGTATTCAGTGGCGATGTAGGCAACACAAACCAGCCTATTATCCGTGACCCACAGTATGTAGAAGAGACGGATTATCTTGTTATAGAGTCTACATACGGAAATCGTCTGCACAAAGAAAATAAAAGCAATGTGGTAGCTGAGCTTGCAGGCTATATTCAGCAGGCACTTGACAGAGGAGGAAATGTTGTAATTCCGTCTTTTGCAGTAGGCAGAACACAGGAGCTTTTATATGCTATCCGTGAAATAAAGCAAAAGGGCATGGTAACAGGTCACGAGCATTTTCCTGTATATGTAGACAGTCCACTTGCTTCTGAATCCACAGCCATTTTTATGCAGTGTAACCCTGTTTGCTTTGATGAAGAAACTACTGCTCTGATAAAGCAGGGGGTAAACCCGATATGGTTTGATGATATATATATGACAGCCACATCAGAGGAATCAAAGCTGATTAACCTCGATAACAAGCCTAAGGTTATTATCTCTGCCAGTGGTATGTGCGAGGCAGGCAGAATCCGTCACCATTTAAAGCACAATTTATGGCACGCAAATAATATTATACTTTTTGTGGGCTACCAGTCAGAGGGTTCATTGGGCAGAAAGCTGATAGAGGGTGCAACTACCGTAAAGCTTTTTGGTGAGGAAATTGCTGTTGAAGCACAGATTTGTACACTGCATGGTGCAAGTGGTCATGCAGACCGTGACGGACTTGTCAACTGGATTTCTGCATTTAAAGAAAAGCCAGAGCTGATATTTGTAAACCATGGAGATGAAAATGCCTGTGAGGACTTCAGAAGCTTATTGGTTGAAAAGGGTTATAATGCAGATGCTCCATACAGTGGCACAGAATACGACCTTGCAACAGGGAAGATGACTGTATATACAGAGGGTGTGCTGATTGACCGTGTGCAGCTGTTTAAAGGTAATAAAAGAGCTACTATGCTGTATAACGACCTTGTATCAGAGGCAGAGAAGCTGCTTGCACTTGCTAAAAGTCGCAGAGGCAGAGCAAACAAGGACAATGCTAAGCTTACCTCACAGATTCGTGAACTGATTGAGAAGTGGAAAGACTAAATCTGAATTATAGGAGTATGTGATTATGAGAATATGCGTGTATGGTGCAGCGTCACCAACTATTGATAATATATACAAAGAAATGGTAGAGCATCTGGGTAAGACAATGGTTCAGCGTGGCCATTCACTGGTATTCGGTGGTGGTGGCAACGGCTTGATGGGTGCTGTTGCAAAGGGTGTTCATTCAGCTGGTGGTCATATTATTGGTGTGGTTCCACAGTTCTTTTTAGATGAAAAGATTGAAGCAATGTTTGAATACTGCAACGAAATGATTCTAACCGAAACAATGCGTGAACGAAAGCAGACCATGGAGGACTATGCTGACGCATTTATTATTGTGCCAGGTGGTATTGGCACATACGAGGAATTTTTTGAAATACTCACTCTTAAGCAACTGTGTCGTCACAATAAGCCGATTGCTGTTTACAATATCAAGGATTATTATAACGAAATTGATATTGCAATGAAGGAAGCGATGAGAAAGAATTTTATTAAGGATAATTGTGATGAGCTGTATGAGTTAACAGATGATCTGGAAAAGCTGTTTGAATACATTGAAAATCCACATCAAGCAGCAAGAACAGTAAAAGAGCTTAAGGATGGCTGATAAATAAAAGTGGATAACAGCATAAAAAATATATAGGTTCTATAGTAAAATGTTTGAGTAAAGAAAACGGAGCCTGAAAATTAATAAAAAACAAGGCATATTTTGAAATGCTCCTGTAAAATGAAAAGTGATGAAGCTGCTATTTCAGGAGGTCAGAATATGCCTTATAATTTTTACAGAAAACCTACCCGTATTGTATGAATTAATTATTCAGATTTATAAGAATTGATGTTGAGAGAACCATATTGTTGCACGCTAACAGCTTCGCTGATAAGTATAGTGTCTATGACTTAAGAAATCAGAATTCTACATATTTTGTCTGATCGAAAACAGGCAGCTCAGTATTATCTGCGTGTTTTCGGTTTTCTTATTTTTGGGTTACCCCAACTATTGACATAGAGCCTTTAATTATCGCTGTTCAGCCAGAGTATAGATATATGCAAAAGCACTCCACTGTCATGCTGGCAGTGGAGTGCTGTAATGCTAAATGTTTTATTATTATTCGGTATCGGCTTGAAATCAGCCGTCAATTTTCAGTGTTAAATATATTTATTTGTAGGTTTAAATTTTGTTTTAAAAATCAATCTTCGGTTTCGTCACCAGGTACAAGCAATCCATACTTGCCGTCCTTTCTCTTATAAACAAGAGAAATCTCATTTGTGTCGGCATCCTGGAACATATAGAACTGATGGTTAAGAAGATTCATCTGAAGAATAGCCTCTTCAACTGACATTGGCTTAACTGGAATAGTCTTTGTTCTTGCAATCTCAAAGGTTTCTTCCTCATCATCGTCTGTATCATTATATGTAAATTCATAATCTGCTAAGAATGTATCAAAATCAGCACCTGTTTTATGCTTCTTTTCAAGTCTGGTCTTATTTTTGCGAATTAAACCACCAATAATATCAACTACTCTATCTACAGCGTCGTTCATTTCTTCGCAAGTGTTCTCAGCACGATAAAGCATACCGTTATCTCTGATTGTAAGCTCTACTGTCTGACTGTTCTTCTGAAGAGTAACAGTAACATTCACAGCGGCGTTCTCAGAAAAGATTCTTTCAAACTTGCTTAGCTTTCTCTCGACTCTCTCTTTAAAGTTATCTTTAAGGTTAACATTCCTTGCAATATAAGTAATCTTCATAAATTGTACCTCCGTGTTTCTGATTATCAAAGGTGTTATTTCCTTCGATGTCCATATTATAGCACATAATAAATAAAAAATAAATAGAATTTTGAAAATTTTTGTATTTTTTTCAAAATGTTCACAAAATACAGCTCTTTCTAAATAAATATACATCTGCTTTTAGCTTTTCTGGTCTTATCTGGTCTTGTTCTTCAGGTAACCGAAGAACAAGCAGGAAAGAGGTTACTGTGGTTTCAGCGTGATTTAAGATGAATTAATATTTATTCAGTTATTATGCATAGAAAATAATCGAAGTATATAGAATACATATTTATACACTGTAATATCCATAAGAGTTCACAGCAATTTTTACCTGTATATATCTGAAAATCTAACTTTTTTCAAACCTTTTTCGCAGCTTTTTAAGTGCCTTGGTTTCAATTCGTGACACATATGAGCGTGAAATATTAAGCATTCTGGCAATTTCTCGCTGTGGCATTTCATCGTTACCGTCAAGCCCGTAACGCAGCGAAATAACCAGCTTTTCTCTTTCGTCTAAAACCTCGTTTATATAGCCAGCAAGCTTCTCACTTTTCATTTTAACATCAAGTTGCTCAACTATATCGTCGTTAACTGCAATTACATCCATTAGCACCAGATTATTGCCATCTTTGTCAGAATCAACCGATTCATTCAGTGAAATTTCCTGCTGTGTGCGTTTGTTGTTTCTGAACAGCATAAGAATTTCATTTTGTATACAGGTAGAGGCGTAGCAGCTCAGCCTTTGAGCCTTGTTAGCGTCAAAGGTATTAATAGCTTTGATGAGTCCGATTATCCCTACTGATATCAGATCATCGTAGTTGTTGCTGTTTGAGTGGTATTTTTTTACGATATGTGCAACCAATCTGAGGTTATGCTCAACCAGAATGTTTCTTGCTTCTATATCACCTGTGGCTACCTTTTCTAAATAACGCTTTTCTTCCTCGGCAGACAGAGGCTTCGGATAGGTGTTTGACTGTGTAAGGTGCAGGATGAATAACAGGTACATACCATTAATCATATCAAAAAGCATATTTCTGAACTCCTTAAAGTAATATGCTTATTTTTATGCTTTTTTGTGACATTTTTTGCCAGTCCTACACTAATTTATTTTATATACTCGCAACAGCTACGCAGAAAGTTTAAGACAGAAAGGCACAGGATTACAAACAGTGACTGTTACGGATAAAACATAGTCTGGTAAAGAAAAACTTTGGCAGTGTACAAGCAATGAGCCTTGCAGATAAATCCACAGCTTGTTATGCAGGTGGTTGTTAAAAGGTGAATAGTTAGTGTTAAGCAAATCAGGCTGTAATATCGCAAGAGGCTTCGAATCAGAATCAGTATCATAGTTTTTGTCGGTAAATCATATAAATTATTAGGTGTTGTTTGTTATCAAATCTTTTATCAGGATTGATATTTGACAAAATACGCTTACGGGATATGAGATAATAGAGAAAAGCAAAAAAGTATTGCTGTAGTGAGCAACAGGAAAGCCGGAAGTGACAACAGTTCTTAAAAAATATATCGGCATACGATATAACTCGGCTACCGTTATACTCGACTGCTGTTATAGTTTGATTCTTTATGATGAAATGGAGGTGTTATTCATTACCAGAACCATATACATAGATATTCTTATAGCCACAAATTTTGTAGTTAATTATTTTATTTTGCTGGCAGTAGCTAAGTGCAGAAGGCTGTCACCAAATCAGAAACGCTTGTTAACAGGTAGCTTTACAGGTGCTTTATTCTCACTTGTTATTCTTTTGCCAAGCATGGGGGTTATATTAGGTGGATTGGTTAAAATAATAATTTCAGCTGTAATAATAGTAATCACCTTTGGATATCACAGTATTAAGGCACTGCTTAAAAACACAGCGTTATTCTATCTTATTAGCTTTGCGTTTTGTGGTGTAATGCTGTTTATCTGGTTTATTTTCACTCCAAAGGGGTTAGCTGTGAATAATTCGGTTGTCTATTTTAATATTTCGCCAACGATTATGATAGCCACAACGCTCTTTGCGTATATCGTTATCCGAGTATGTGACAGACTGATAAACAGAAATGCAAGCGATATAAGAGTATGCAAGGTAAAGCTTATTCATAATAGTGCTTACTGCGAATTTTATGGTAAGGTAGATACCGGCAATACTCTATACGAACCATTCAGCAGATGTCCTGTTATAGTGGTTAATGAATCAGCGATAAGAAGTATAACCGATAATAAATTCGCAAAAATACTAAACAATAACGAGCCTGACTATTCTGTAAAGAACAAATACAGAGTAATACCCTTTAACACAATAGGAGCAAATGGCTTACTGCCAGCGTTTTCTCCTGATGAGGTTTACATAAATGACAGCTTCTGCTCTGAAAAAATCTATGTGGCTGTCTGTAAAAACGATATATTATGTGGCGAAATCAAGGCAATGGTTAATCCTGAAATTATTGAATTTGTAAAGGAATGATTATAATGTTTTTCTCTGGACTGACAATCTTTTTTCTAAAGGTAAAGAAAAAGCTTTTGGGCTATGAAGGTATATTTTATATTAACGGACCTCAGACATTACCTCCACCACTGAAAAAGGTAGAGGAAGAAGCCATTATGAATAAAATAAAAGACGGCGATGACACAGCCAGAGAGCTGTTGATTACACATAATCTGCGTCTGGTTGTATATATCGCAAAAAAGTTTGAGGCAAGTGGTGCAGGTGTTGAGGACCTGATTTCTATCGGTACAATAGGGCTTATCAAGGCAGTAAATACCTTTTGCCCACAACGAAACATCAAGCTTGCTACATATGCTTCTCGTTGTATAGAAAACGAAATTCTTATGTACCTGAGAAAAAGCACTCAGCTTAAGAATGAAATTTCTATTGATGAGCCACTTAATATCGACTGGGACGGCAACGAGCTTTTGCTTAGTGATGTTTTAGGCAGCGAAAACGATATTGTAAATAAAAATGTTGAGCAGGAGGCTGAATGTAAGGTACTGTTAGAGGCTGTAAACAAGCTTGAGCCACGAGCAAAGCAGATAACAATGCTGCGATTCGGACTTATGGGACAAAAGGAGCATACTCAGAAGGAGGTAGCTCTTATGTTGGGGATTTCTCAGTCATACATATCAAGGTTAGAAAAAAAGATTATCAATAAATTAAAAAAGGAGCTTTCTTCTTCTATATGAATTAATTTTCTTGTTTTGGTAAATATATAAATATGCCACATAGGCAAATTAAATATATTCAGGAGAAGTGAAAAATGAAAAGAATGTTTTGTATATTAGCAGCAACAATTATTTTATCATTATTTATGACAGGCTGTAGCGACCGTGGTAAGATAGGCAACGGCGAGAATGGTACTATCATCGACAACAATAACAACGCTACCGAAAAATCCACAGAACGCCATACAGATAACCGAGACGACAATAATAACGGTAACAGCAGTGATAATGGTAATAATGACAACAATAACAGTGGTGATATGTCTGGTATAACAGAAGATACTACCAACAGCTATGGCACTGACAACGCTACAGAATACACAGAGCAAAGCACGGACGAAAACACACAGCAGGGTATTGCTGGCAGAGTTGGTGACGCAATAGACGAAGGAATGTCTGACTTAGGTGACGCACTTACAGGAGATAACAATAACAATAATACACAGCCTATGCAGTAATTCTGCTTTTAACCTCGAAAGCCACCCCAAAAGGTGGCTTTCATTTTGTATATATAGCTGTCACAGAATTCTTGTTTATTCAAAAGTGCATGATATATCCGTTACATTGGCTCATTTTGCTTGAAAAAAATACCTGCACAGGGTATAATTGTATGAAGTTGTTAATAAAAATATAAAGCCAATTATAGGAGGCTGTACTTATGAAAATTAAAATGACTGCACCTTGCTTACTGGGTGTAGAGGGAATTGTAGCACAGGAGCTTAAGCGTATGGGAGCAGAGGATGTTATGCCAGAAAACGGCAGAGTCTGCTTCAGTGGCGACTTTAATATACTTGCAAGAGCCAACATATGCTCACGCTACAGCGAAAGAATACTGATAGAAATGGGCAGATTTACTGCAAAAACCTTTGAAGAGCTTTTTCAGGGTGTAAAGGCTCTGCCTTGGGAGCAGTGGATTGGCAAAAAGGATAAATTCCCTGTTAAGGGCAGAAGCCTTAATTCTCAGCTCAGCAGTGTGCCATCTTGTCAGAAGATAATCAAAAAGGCTATAGTAGAAAGATTAAAATCAAAATATAAGGTACAATGGCTTGAAGAAACTGAGGAGCTTTATCAGATTCAGTTTTTAATAATGAAAAACACAGTAAGTGTTATGATAGATACATCTGGTAACGGCTTACATAAGCGTGGCTATCGTCAGATTTCTACCGAAGCACCTATTAAAGAAACACTTGCAGCCACAATGGCAGACCTTGCAAGAGTACACAGCAACCATATAGTTGTTGACCCATTCAGTGGCTCTGGTACTATACTTATAGAATCAGCCTTAAAGGCAATGAATATTGCACCTGGCAAAAGCAGAGATTTCTCTGCAAAGCACTGGAGCTGTATAGACAGCAGTGTGTGGCAACAGGAAGTTGAAAAGGCTATTTCTGAAGAAAAGACAGACGCAGAATTTCAGGCATTTGGCTACGATGTAGACAACAGTGCTATACAGCTTGCCACAGCAAACGC
>JAXJDU010000157.1:0-2095 GCA_036301785.1 Acutalibacteraceae bacterium
CCGTTTGAGCGTGAGGACTACGAGGAACGAGAAAAGGCAATGTTGGAGAACGCAGGAGGTAGGGAATGCAAACCGAATACAGTGGCTACATCCCAACTGTAAGCGAGATTTTAAAGCTTGTTGAAAAAATAGCATACAGATTTGACGCACATACATTCTTGTCTGATGTTTTCGAGTGTTCTGCAATTGCTGTTTCTAATCGTTTTGATTATGTGAACTATAAAGCAAGAGAAGAAAGATATTTGCAGATAATTAAAAAGTACGACAAAGAAACACAGGCTCTGATAGTTGATATATTTGCGAGAATATATTTATTGCTATCACGACAAATATATACGAATGTAGGATTTAATGATTATCTTGGTGAATTATACATGAAATCGAATACAAGCAACAGCAGTGCAGGTCAATTCTTCACCCCTTACGATATATCAAAGCTGTCAGCGAGAGTATCTATTAACGAAAATACTGTAAAGCAGTATATGGAACAGGATAAAATACTGACCTTAAACGAGCCTTCCTGTGGCTCTGGTGGAATGATTATAGCTGCTGCCGAAGTCCTGTACTGTGAATATAATTTCAACATAGCGAGAAACCTGCTTGTTGAATGTAGTGATATAGACAGCAGATGTGTACATATGACCTATTTACAATTAGGACTCGCAGGCATTCCAGCTGTGATTTTAAGGCAAAATACACTATCTCTTGAAACTTGGGAGAGGTGGGAAACACCTGCGTATATTATGCAGTACTCAAGATTTAGAAACGTTTTTTAGGAGTGAAAGCGATGAACATATTTTTAATAATCGGTGCAATAACAGCACTTATAGATGTGGTTGCAGTAGGTGCGATAATGAAAAATTCGTCAAGAATAAGCAGAGCAGAAGAAACTGTTAGGCTTAAAATGAGATTTAAGGAGGATTTACAATGGAAGAAATAAGAGTAGGATTGGTCAGAGGTAGACATGCTCTACCAGTAGACAAGTACATTTTCAACGAGGAATTAAGCTTCCCATTGGATTATAAAAAACTAGATGAAACCGTGATGGATTTCATCAATGAAAACGTGGAGATAGGTCTCGCCAGAGGAATGGGCATTGACCGTGAGCCTGATTACGGAGAAATCGTATACGACCTTCTTCGAACAGGCTGTAAAAAGCTCGTGGTGTATGTCACAGGGCTGACGGTCTGCACAGCCTCTGTAATTAAGGCGTGTGCTTGTAACGGAGTTTCACTGACTCTGATGCACTACGACCCGACGACCGGAGAATATAGCCCACAGGTTATATTTTAAGGAGCGTGAACCAAAAAAATGAAAAGACTAACAACCGATTGTCCTAAAACAAATACGGAAGTCTTGCTAAATTATGCACAGGCGAGAGATAGAAGGGTTGTTTTGCTATACGCTAATGGCAGAACGAATGTGGATTTGTACGAGCATATCGCAGAGTTAGCCAATAAGAAAGGCTGTCATTGCACGGTAGATGACCTAAGAAAGGGTTGCTGTCTGGGCATTGACTGTGACGAAGATTGCGAAGTAGCGATTTTAAACACAGTAGCGACCCAAGCAGCAGAATTAAGAGCACGCCTTAAATATTACGAAGATAAAGAGGAGGCAAAAGAATGACCAACTTTGAAAAAATAAAGCAGATGACGGTGGAGGAGTTTGCTAAAATGTTCGGTAGTAGCATATGTCAAATTGTTTATGACTGCCACGATAATACTATTGATTGCACTACTGATTGTGATGACTGCACCGTGAACTGGTTAAACAAGGAGGCAGAAGAATGACCCACGAACATAAACAACAATGCAATCAGATATTCAGCTATTACGGCGAAGACCATCAGCTTATTAAGCTTAAAGAAGAATTAACCGAACTCTATGAAGCTGTTGAGAGGTACCAGGACGACAAGTCAGAAGCGAACCTCATACACCTAGCTGAAGAAATGGCAGATGTAAGAATAATGCTAAGACAGTTAAGAGCAATAGTAGGCGACAAAGTGGACGAGTTCGTGCATTTTAAGCTGGACAGACAGCTTAAACGCATTGCAGCTGAACAGAAGCCGCCTGTGTGCTCTTACACAGGCTTGGAA
>JAXJDU010000158.1:0-25182 GCA_036301785.1 Acutalibacteraceae bacterium
CGCCTCGCCTTACGGCGACCTTGACACCGTTAGATGTCCGTGCTTGTTGGAAATTAAGCCGGCTTAGAAAAGCCGGGCTTTATTCTAAAAAGTGTTCAATTTGTTATTGCAATTTAATATTGAATAACTTTTCTTACGAAATAACAGATATAAAAATTAAAAGCCGTATCATGGTTGATACGGCTTTTTTGTGTCACAATATTCGCATTTTATAAAATCGCCCACCTGCTTATATTCTCTAGGCATATAAGGCTCTGTATGTGTAATACATTTTGGATTTGAACAGCCTGAATTATCGGTAATAACTCTACCTCTTGAATATGAGTATTTAGAACCCTCAAGAGTAAGCAAAATCAACGCCATTCTTGCATACATACCATAAACAGCCTGTTTAAAGTAAACACATCTTGGGTCGTTATCGATATCCTCTGTAATCTCGTCAATTCGTGGCAGTGGGTGCAGAACCTTTAAATCATCCTTACCAAGTGCAAGCTTTTCTTTATCAAGCACAAACACACCCTTCTGTGCCTCGTATTCTTCAAGGCTTGCAAAACGCTCACGCTGAATACGGGTCATGTATAAAACATCAAGCTGAGGTATAGCCTCCTGCAAAGATGTAACCTCTACATATTCACAGCCCTGCTGCTCAAGCTTTTCTTTTGTATAGTCAGGCACTCCAAGCTCATCTGTAGAAATAAGTACAAACTTATTACCCTCGAAGTGTGACATTGTATCTATTAATGAGTGTACTGTTCTGCCATATTTAAGGTCACCACAAAGACCTATTGTAAGGTGGTTTAGTCTGCCCTTTTCTTTGTGAAGTGTTACAAGGTCGGTAAGTGTCTGGGTTGGGTGAAGATGTCCACCATCGCCTGCGTTGATTACAGGTACTCTGCTGTATAACGAAGCACCCTTTGCACTACCCTCCAGTGGGTGTCGCATTGCTATAATATCGGCATAACCACTTACAATTGTAATTGTATCCTTAAGTGTTTCACCCTTAGAAACTGATGAATTCTGTGGGTCTGAAAAACCTATTATTGAACCACCTAATCTCAGCATAGCTGTCTGAAAGCTCATCTGTGTTCTTGTACTTGGCTCATAAAACAAAGTAGCCATAATTTTACCCTTACAGGCTTCGCTGTATTTTTCTGGGTTTTCCATAATTTTCTCTGCAAGATTTATAATCTCGTAAAGGTCAGAAAAAGAAAGTGATTCAAGGTCGATAATATGATTTAGCATTAAATTACACCCTTTCAGTTATACTCTATTAATTTTATCACAATTTGACGAAATGGCAATACTCTATAAAAAATTTATTGCCTATGTATAAAAATAATTGTATTGTGTGTACTACTTATAATAATTTTGATAAATCACATTTTTTGGTAATGGCTTACTGAATGGATTGACAGCATTACACCATATAATAAACACCGTCAGAAAAGAAAAGCGTTGTGCCAATCTGCTCTGACGGTGTTTTGAACTTTTAAATATATGTGCTGATAATTATATGTTTTAATACAGCCTGTTTGCTATATTATTGCATCATTGCTACTCTTTCAGAAGCATCAGCAGAATAGTGCTTTACAAGAAGATTTAAAGCAATATCGTCACCGATAAAGAACTGTCCTGGTGCTTTTGCTTTAAACTGGTATGTGCCCTGCTGTGTAGCGTCCTGTGGAAGAACCTCAAGTGTAACAAACTCTTTCTTTGTGTAGTCATACTGCATTGCTGAAGCAGTGCCGATACGGCTGCCCTTAATTAAAGCTTCACGATAATCAAAAGGTAATGTAACAGTTAAATCAGACTCAAACTCAAGAACCTCGTAATCCTTAATAAAGGTTATTGCAAGCTCAAACTTTCCATCTTCGCCTGTACCAACATACTGGGTCCAGCCATCCTCACCGATTACTGTAAATATTCTGCCAGCATCGGCATCAACATCTCTTTCAAACTCAGATGAGCATACATATGTGGTTATATCCTGATGCTTTGGATAATTATCTTCAAAGTTGTTCAGATAGTATGAGCTGAATGGGTGAATTCTTTGTTCGCCATAGAAGCATAGTAAAACATCCATTTTTGCATCAACTGGCAGCATACCAGATACTGTTACGCCTGTTGCTTCGTCAGTGATTGTCTGCTGTGCAAGCTCTACGCTCTCGGTTTTAACTGGCTCTGTTTTGCCTGTTGACTTTGTGCTGAACATAAATGTGCCAAGATTTTTAGTATCGAACACATAGCTGCCATTGATGTATTCTGTTTTCACATCATAGGTAACACCATCTACATAATTAAGCAGATAATAGCCCTCATCATATGGAACACTTATCTTTATAGTTTCGTCAAGCTGAGTTTCTGAAAATTCAAACACACCGTTTTCATCTGGCTCGTTTACCTTGTAGTCCATATATACATTGAACATAGACTTTATATTTTCATCAGTAATTTTGCCTTCTACAGTATGGTTCATTACATCATAGATTTCAAGCCAACGGTAGTTGGTGTTTGTAGTTTCTGCTGTAATACCAAGGTCATCAACACCATAATATGGACCTGGCTTCAGTGTAAAAATGCCTTCCTTCTGTGGCTCGGTATTAGCCACAGCTGAATTATTGTTATTGTTATTGTTATTATTATTGTTGCTGTTTTCAGAGGCTGTACAGCCTGTTGTCATAATTGCACAAATCATACTTGCTGCAAGCATTACGCCTGCTGTTTTCTTAAATATATTTTTCATAATTTTAACACCATTCTTTTATTATAAATTATTTTGATTGTAAAACTTTAAAAGCTTTATGAGCTGATTCTCACTGCTGAATCACTTTAGTATTTAAAAAATATTTTTTATAATCTCTACAGAAGGACCACTGACATAAAAGCGTTTAATAGCTTTTATATCTGTTGATTTACCCATAAAGAACTGGCCCGGAGCCTTTGCCTTGAACTGGAAATTGCTCTCGGCAGCGTTAAGTGGAAGCACCTCAAGGGTGATAAACTCCTTTTTGTTGTAATCGTATTGCATTGCTGACACACTGCCCTTACGGTTAATATTAGCAAGACCATTACGATAATCAAAAGGTAAAGTAATAGTCACATCAGACTCAAATTCAAGAATTTCAAAATTCTTTATAAAGGTAAGCTTAAGCTCAAGCTCACTTTGTTCAGTTTCCTGATAGTCTATCCAGTCTGGCTTGCTCATTGTTGCAGAGAATCTGCCAGCCTCTGTATCAACAAGTCTTTCATCCTCGGTTTCATAGAAAAACTCAGAAATATCATATGGCTTAGGATAATTTTCTTCAAAATTACAGTCTAGCATAGGGTCATAGCTATGCAATCTGTATTCATTATAGAAGCATAGCAAAACATCCATTTCTGCATCAACTGGCAGCATACCAGACACCTGAATACCTGTGGCTTCGTCAGTAATTGTCTGCTGAACAAGCTCTACTTTTTCAGTTTTTACAGGCTCTGTTCTGCCTGTTGATACTGTACTCAGCATAAATTTGCCAAGCCTGTCAGTTTCGAACACATAGCTACCGTCTATATATTCTGTAGCTACATCATAAGCAATACCACCTTCACAGCGAAGCAGATATAAGCCCTCTTCAGAAGGAATATTCACCTTTACTTTTTCGTTAAGCTCGGTTTCTGAATACTCAAAAACTCCGTTTTCGTCTGGCTCGTTTACTCTGTAGCCCATATGAATAGAATAAACAGCCTTTATACGATCATCTTTTATTTTTGTTCCCCATACTGCCTCTTCTGCAGAGGTTGTATCAAGATACCAATGGTTGCTGTTTGTAGTTTCTACTGTAATACCAACATCATTAATATCATCATAATGACCAGCCTTGATAATAAAAGGGTCTGTTTTAAATTCTTCATCGGTGACTGTTGTGCTGTCAGCTTCAGATTTTGTTGTAGCCTTGGTTGTGGCTTCTGTTTTTGCTTCTGCTGTAGCTTCGGTTGGATTTTGAGATGATTGATTGTTAGCATTATCAGAGGCTGTACAGCCTGTTGCCATAATTGCACAAAGCATACCAGCCACAAGCATTATTCCTATAGTTTTCATAACTCTATTTTTCATAATTTTATTATCTTGTCATCTATAAATCAGCTGTACATAATTTTAGTTTTCTGTTGATGGAGTATACAGATTTTTATAACCAGCTACCTCTTCATTACCACCAGCAATGAACTGTCCACCAGAGGTTGTTTTAAACTGGAACATACCCTTAGGTGTATCCTCGGCAGGAACAATCTCAAGGTCTACAAAGCATTTATTGTCATAATCGTACTGAACAACTGTAGCTTCACCTGTAATTCCACCATTTACCAGTCCACGACGGTAGTTAAATGGCAGTGTAACTGTAAGGTCAGAATCAAAATCAAGAACCTTAGTACCCTTTACAATATATAAAGATATGTCAAGCTTACCACCAGCATAGCCTTCATACTGTGCCCAGCCCTTTTCGTTCATTATTTTTCTGATATTATCTATTCTCTTTCCCTCTGGTCCGTACATACCATCAGATATCTCTGTAACTCTTGGGTGGTCATCCTCCATAATATATGGTGTGTCAAAGCTTTCTGACAGCATAAAGTCATCTATAATATATATCATTGAATCAAGCTTTGCACCCTCTGGCAACATACCAGATACCTCTATGCCGGTAATCTCATCAACAAGTGTCTGCTCTACAAGCTTTATTTCTTCTGTATCGTTCTCATCAGAAGCATTATCTTCCTTTACAGTTTGCTGTGTACTCTGTGAGCTTGTTGAAGTGTTATTCTCTGTATCAGCTGTACAGCCTGTTGTCATAGCTGCACATAGCATAGCTGCTGCAAGCATTATACCTGCTGTTTTCTTAAATATACTTTTCATAATTAAAACTCCTTGATATTTAAAAATTGTAGTAATTGTTCTGTTGTAACAGATTTTCTATTATAATATGTGTTCCAGTGTTACCTTTCCTCGGTCAAAAAACTCTACAAGATCACTTATTTCTGTTTTTCCACCCATTATAGACAAACCTGGTCTTGAGATTTTATACTGGAATGAACCCTTTGGTGTAGATTCTTCAGGTGTAACCTCTACATAAGAAAACTCTCTTACATCACGGTTGTAATCATATTCTACAACAACAGCCTCATCATTGATTCCACCAGTAACTAATCCTCGGCGATAGTTGAATGGAACTGTAACTGTAAGCTCAGAATTAAAATTAATAACATCAGTACCCTTTACAAAGTATACTGTAGTACCTATCATACCACCGGCGTAGGCTTCCCATTCTGCCCAACCCTTTTTATTGATTGTTTTCTGAATATTAGGAGCTGTTCTTTCTCCTTGAGATAACTCATATTCATAATATTCCTTTGTAAGCTTAGGGAACCAAGAATCAGGATAATAAGGGAATTCTGCTCCCTCACTAAGGTCTAATGTACTAAGAATATAAGCTGTTGTATATAGCTCCACTCCTTCAGGTATCATACCAGATACCTCTATGCCAGTAATCTCATCAACAAGTGTTTGCTGTGTAAGCATTGAGCCGTCTGAAGCAGTAGCACTTTCTGTAGAAGCTTCTGTAGCACTTTCTGTGGCAGCCTCTGTTGCTGTGGTTGTTACTTCTGTAACAGCCTCTGTTGCTGTTGTGCTTGTGACTTCTGTAGCAGACTCTGTTGTTGTATTATTTTCAGTTGCAATGTTGCTGTCTGCTGTACTGTCCTTTGAGGCCGTACAGCCTGTTGCCATAATTGCACACAGCATACTTGAAGCAATCATTATGCCTGCTGTTTTCTTAAATGAATTTTTCATAATCGAAATACCTTTCTCTTCGGGAATGTTTGCTATTGTACACTTTAATTAAGAATAAATTGTTAAGTAACTGTAAAAGAATTTGTTAAAATATGTTACAGTTTTGGTATCAGTCTTATAAATAAACAAAAAAACTCTGCTTAAACTGATAGTTATTGTGCAAACTACTCCAGTTTAAACAGAGGCTTTTTTATGCTTTATTTTTCAATTTACTTATTAACGCATAGGTAATAAATGCTGCAACTGCATACAGAAGCATATAAATAAGATAGCTGTTGCTGTACAAAGCGTTAAGATAATAATACGGTGGCAACAGAGCCTGTACAGGTCGCAGGATTTTGAAATCGAGAAATACAGGACAGATTGCTATTAAGGCTATAACAATAAATGGTGTAAGCACAGCAAGGACCTTTATATTACTGCATAGCAATCTTATAACCATACAAAACCCTGTGCAGGCCAGTGTATATAAAATAATCATTATAATTTCACGCAGAAATGAAGTTGACACACCGATTATAGCCAGTGATACAAACATTGCCACAGCAACAAGTATTATTGCTGTAAAGTGGTAGCCAAACGCCATAAACGGCTTTACTCTGTACGAAACCCACGCAAATGTGCCTTTTTCTTCGTCCTGCATAAAAAACATTGCACACGCTAATCCACACAGAATTACAAGTACAGACAAAATTCCCCTTATAGGTGTAACAAGAAGGTCTGTTTCTATAACCTGCTGTGCAGAAGCGTCTGAATCTGAATAACAATATTCAAACAGCCTTCCGTCCTTATGGATTTCATTGTAATATTTCATAAGCTCATCATCACTAAGAGCCTTCAGCTCCTCTGTATTATTACGGGCAAACTGAAGATATAACGACTCTGAGCAGGCTGTGTAGAGTACACCGGCAAGCTTTTCATGAGAAAGCAAAACAGGCACTGTATGCTCTCGCTCAACAACAGTTACTATGTAATTTCTCTTTGATATATCAGTAACCAGAGTATCAATTCTTTCTTTTATGTTATCTCTGAATATCCATGCAGAATCAGCAGTACCCTCTTTTACAGCCCTTTCTGCTTCTTCTGGTGTACAGTAAATGTACTTTATCAGGCTTTTTTCTTCTGTAATGCTGTTAATAATTTCACATGACATTTCATCGCTGGTATCCTCCTGAGCCAATGCAATAGTAAGCACACCACTGTCTTGCTTTGCAATTAAATTCAGTGATAAAACAAGCACAGGAATCATTATAAGTATTATTATAAACACAGGCTTTTTAATTAACCTTTTTGTTAAAAGAAGGTACCAGAGCAAAAGCTTTTTTAGTTTTTGCATATTATTTACCTCTCTTCCCTGTAAGCTTATAATTTCTGATAACAACCGTAAATGTTATAAATACTGCAATATAGATTAAAGCCATAAGCAGAGTAAAAACAACTGATTCTTCATTTAAACAACAGGCAATAAATGAGCGTGATATTGAAGGTGGCAGATATACCGAGGCTCTTTGTACAGCTGTAGGGAAAAACTGTATAGGATAGAAACAGCCACTGATATATGTAACTGCCACAGCTGTTAAAAACTGCAATAATACACCACTGATTATATCAGAGGTAAGCTCAAAAAGAATAAAATGGAATGAAGCTATCATTGCAATTACTGGTATCAGCTTTACTATAAGCACCAAGGCAAAGGATATATTCATATATTTAAGCTCCGGGACTATATCCTTTAATGGTTCAATTAAAGAAATAACAAGCAATACCACAGCTACCATAAGCATTATTACAGTTAAATACGCTAAAAATTCGCTTATAACCTGCTTTAATGAGCCTTTACCCTTTGACAGCAATATTCTGTTAAGTGATAAATCTCTTTTTACAAACACTGGGGTGCAGGCTATGCCAAACAAAAAGAAAAACAGTGTAACAAATCCACATAAAAAGTAACCCTCAACAGATAAACCGTCTGATATTCCTAACAGCTTATTTTCATACATATAGCTACGGTTTAATATTAAATCTACATATTCAATACATAGCTCATTCATATGCTCTACAGCCTGAGCTTCGGTAGCGTTTTTACCCATTGCGTGGTACAGGCCATAAATGCCTCTTTGTGAGTGTATGAGTATATCAGAAACAGCCTGAGTTATTTCGTCCTTGAATATAGTTACCATACCAACAGAATCCGGCGATGTGTAGAATTTAATCTGTATTATCTCTCCGTACATAACCGATTTTACAAAGTTATCGGGTATAACTGCAATTGCTGATATTTCTCCGTTTTTAAGACCTTGCTTTGCGTTTGCTTCATCGGTATGTATAAACTCTATCGCAAAACGAGATGAATCTATAGTTTCCAGTGCTTTAATACCCATATCAAGGTAAGTATCCTCAGTATTACCTGCTATAGCAATTATAAATTTATTGTTCTTTTCACTCTGGCTGTCAAGCTTTAAAACTACACCAAATACTACAGCAAGAGCCATACACAGCAGTATAGTAACGGCAAGTATTATGGGCATAAGCTTAAACACCCTTTTAATCTGACTTATAAAATATGCTTTCATAACCTAAAGCCTTTCAACTAAATCCTTTAAATTTCCGTTATATTTATAATCGCTTAGCTTACCGTCCTTTAAAATATACAGCTTATCACAAAGACTAAGCTCTGAAACATCGTGTGTAGCTAAAATTACAATTCCACCCGATTTTTTATATTGGGTTATATATTCAGATATATTCTCTTTGCAGACTAAATCCAGTGCAGCAGTAGGCTCATCAAGCAGTAAAACAGGCTGTCGTTTTGCAAGTGCACAGCCTATTGATAATCTTTTTTTCATACCACCAGACATCTTAGAAACTGTTGTCTTTAAAAATTTATCAACGCCCAGCATAGCAAGCACACCACCTGAAAGCTCGCTTTTTAGTGATTTTTTGTCATACCATAGCAATAAATTATCCCATGCAGTAAGCTCCTCTATAAGTGGTGTACCCTGTGGTACATAACCCACTGCATTTGCTCGCATATAAGAATTATTGAACAGATTTTTACCATCATACAGAAATTCACCTGAATCGCATTTCTGTACACCTGCTAAAATAGAAAGCAACGACGATTTACCACTGCCGTTGCCACCAAGTATACCCACACAGGTACCACTTTGTGCAGAAAATGTTACATCCTTTAAAACCTCTTTTTTCTTATAGCTCTTTTTTATGTGATTAATTTCAATTTTCATAATATAAACCACCAATAAAAGTTATGGCACTGATTTCAATATTGATACCAGTGCCAATAACTTTAATTATTTAAAATTAGCCAAACTACAATTTTTATAGACCAATGTCAGCATATTCCTCATAGTCAAAATCACTATAGTCATCCATGCTGCTTGTGCTACCCATGGTTTCAATAGCGTTTTCAACAGCATCAATAATCTCGTCAGGTACACCAGCTTCGTCAAGGTTATTGATAATTGTTGTTATATCCATTTCCTCAACATACTCCATCATAGCCTCTGTGTCGCCTTCTTCAACCTCAATAACTTTTGCTGAATCAGGAACAGAAACCTTTGAAGGGTTTTTCATACTTGACTTAGAAGTAATGCTCAGAAGCTTATCTTCACCGTCCAGCAGTGCAATGCTTGCTGTGCCACCCTTAGCTGTTGTATCGAATACCATTTCAAGTGTATAGTCAAGGAATGCAGCTATCTCGCCACTGCTGCCCAGAATTGCTTCTGCAGCAGAACCGATACCGATTCTTATTGTACCCTCAAGCTCACCATTTTCAAGCTTTTTAGTATTAAACTTATCAAGGCTGAATGTCAGTACCTCCTGCTCATCAGCTACAACCTCAAAGTCACCTGTGATTGTGCTGCTTGTCTTCTTACCAGAACCAGTTACAGAAGCTGACTCCTCAACAGTAAGCTCAAATGCGAACTTACCACCCTTTGTAATCATAGCATATTTAGCTACTTCTTCGTCATCTATAAGAATTGCACGACCAATAATCTCGTGGTTGCCGTCTATGTAGTCTACAAGTGTTGCAAGAACCTCACCGTCATCGTCTTCATCCAGCTCGTCAAGGCTTTCAGTAATAGTTTCCTTTGCCGCTTCAATCTCATCTGTAAATATTGTATCTACATCGATATCTTCATAAGCAGGATCAGTTTCTGCCATTAAAGCAACAAAATCTGTTACAATTTTCTGTATCTCTTTATCATTCTGTACTTCTTCCAGAATATTCAGTGCCATTTCGCTTACTAAACGCTGGTCAATCTGAATCTCAACTGTAGTGCACTTCTTGCTTAAATCGCCAGCCTCAAGTGTATCCTTTGACATTTCTGCATCCTTTACAGAATCAAAAGCAATCTTCAGATATTTTTTCATCAGCTTATTAAGCTCTTTTTCGCTTGGCAGAATCTTCTCAAGACCCTCTGTAACCTCCATAGCAGCTGTCATATCATCTGTAGCAAGCTCTACACCAAGATACTTCTCGCAAAGCTCTGGAACAGCAATATAAACTATACTGTTTTCAAGGTCGTTAACCATATCGAATGATACTATATCTGTACCAGCTATCTTCAGGTCTGCCTTAACATTCTGGTTGCCGTCCATATTGCTTTCCAGATTAATCTTGACATCCTTCAGCCATTCAAAGTCCATGCTGTCGCCTGCAAGCTCTTCAAGCATTGTAATACCCTCGTTGGATAGTTCAAAGGCAATCTCACCTGTCTGACCAACCTTCATATCTACATTTTCAAGAAGATAAGCGTCATAAATTGTTGAAGCACTGTCGCAGTATTTTTTCAGGTCGTTAACCTCTGTATAACGCAGGTAGTCGCTGTCTGAACCGAAGGTTTTAATGCAAAAACCAACAACAGATGAAAGATTGCAGATTATTAAAGCTACAACCAATACTACTGGCAGACCTATAAACAGAAGCTTCTTAGGGAATTTCTTCTTTGGCTTTTCATCTACATTGAAATTCGGAGCCATATTGTTATTCCAGTTATTCATATCGCCCTGACCATACATCGGAGCTGTACCAAAGTTCTGGTTTTCAGGTTGATTTTCAAAATCAACCTGACCAGGCATATTTACCTCATTTGGCATTGATTCTGGCATTGACTCAGGCATATTTACCTCGCCTGGCATATTTACCTCATTCTGCATTGGTACCGGCTCTGGCATCTGCACTGGCTCTGGCATAGGTACCTCGCTTGCTACTGGCTCTGGCATAATTACATCATTCTGCACAGGCATTACTGGTGTGTTGTTTTCAAAAGTATTCTGCTGTGTATTTGATTCTTCATTATATGAAGGCTCTACCCTTGCACCACAGTTAGGGCAAAATACAGCATTATCCTCAATGTTTGTTCCACAATTACCACAAAACATATTTAGTCCCCTTTTCATATTTATTATAGTAACGCATACGCTTTACCACATTAATATTATTATACAGAAGCAATAATTGAATGTCAACTTATTGGCTTTGAATATAAGTGAATATATTTACCTATTTAAACAAAATGTTAACTTCTATTTTGCACAAACAGCAATTTAAAGTAATTTTACAGCTATGCACTTATGTAAAAACGGCTGATATCTGTATAAATAATTGCTTTTATCTAAAATCAGTTATTTGTTTTTCATATCAACACACCGTTGCAGTGGTCGATTTCGTGCTGGATTATCTGTGCTGTAAAGTCTGTAAACTCCTGCTGGCATACTCTTAAGGTTAAATCCTGATATTTTACCTTTATAGCCTTAAAGCGTTTAGTTTTTCTTACACCAGCAAGCGACAAGCACCCCTCTTCTGCTTCGTATTCGTCAGCTGTGCTTATAATCTCCGGATTCAGCATTGTCATATAAATGCCGTTATTATCAAAAACTATTATTCTCTTTTTTACGCCAATCATATTGGCAGCCATACCCACACAGCCGGCTCTGTTTGCGATTAAAGTATCAAGCAAATCCTTTGCTGTCTGTAAATCCTTTTTAGTTGCGGGCTCTGATTTTTGTGAAAGAAATATTGGGTCGTGAACAATTTGCTTTATCATATACGCTTCTCCTTTTTATTTGCTATAAATTAAGTATACAATAATAAGTAAGATAATTCAAATAAAAGTATGGTTATATAATAAAAAGGGATTGCTCGCCTTATCAGTGAACAATCCCAAATTTGAATTTATATTTTATTCTTCCTCGTCATCGTCAAAGCTGAACACCTCTGTATTTTCGCCGAATTTTCTGAAACGGCTGTAACGGTGCTCAAGAAGCTCATCTGTTGACATCATCAGGTATTTATCAAAGGTGTTTTCGATAAGCTTACGCAGGCTGTCAAACAGTGGGCTGTCAACTGACTTTGGCTCTCGTATAATTCTTTCGATAACATCCATTGTGAACAGGTCGTTTGCTGTTAATCTCAGGCACTGGGCAGCGTCTGCTGTTTTTGCTGGGTCTTTCCAAAGAATACTTGCACAGCCCTCTGGTGAAATTACAGAGTAAACTGAGTTTTCAAGCATCCATACCTCGTTGGCTACAGCAAGAGCTAATGCTCCACCACTGCCACCCTCGCCTATTAAAATAGAAACGATTGGTGTTTTCAGTGTCATCATTTCCATCAGGTTTTCTGCAATAGCCTGACCCTGACCTCTTTCCTCTGCACCTATACCACAGAATGCACCACTTGTATCTACAAAGCACAGCACTGGTCTTTTGAACTTTTCTGCCTGCTTCATAAGTCTTAAAGCCTTACGGTAGCCCTCTGGATGTGCTGAACCGAAGTTCTTTTCTACACGCTCCTTTGTGTTTTTACCCTTATCAAGTCCGATTACTGTAACAGGCATACCGTTAAGTGTTGCAATGCCTGCTTTAATTGCTTTATCGTCAGCATAGCGTCTGTCACCGTGAAGCTCAAAAAAGCTATCGCCGAACAAAGCCTCTATAAAATCTGAGGCTGTAAGTCTGTTGGCTGACCTTGCAGCAGTTACTCTATCAAATGCTTTCATTGTTTAGTCAACCTCCTTGTTGTTACAATCTACCTTTTCGATATTATGAAGCTCAAGCAGATGTGCAAGAGAAGACTTCAGCTGGCGTCTGTCTACAACAGCGTCTACAAAGCCCTTATCCTGCAAAAATTCTGCTGTCTGGAAATTCTTTGGCAGTTTTTGTCTGATTGTCTGCTCTATTACTCTTGGGCCTGCAAATGCTACTAACGCACCTGGCTCTGAAATAATAATATCGCCCTCCATAGCAAAGCTGGCTGTAACACCACCTGTTGTAGGGTCGGTTAAAACTGTGATGTACAGAAGACCCTCGTCGCTATGTCTTTTTACTGCACCACTTGTTTTTGCCATTTGCATAAGTGACAGAATACCCTCTTGCATTCTTGCACCACCAGAAAGTGTAAAGGCAACAACAGGCATTTCGTTTTCGGTAGCATACTCGAAAAGTCTTGTGATTTTCTCGCCTGTTACTGTACCCATTGAGCCCATCATAAAGCTTGGGTCCATAACAAACATAGCTACCTTATAGCCGTTGATAGTACATGTACCTGTTATAACCGATTCATTCTCGCCACTTCTGTTTTTTGCTGTTGCAAGCTTACGGTTATAATCTGGGAATCCGATTATATTTTTAGAGGTCAGCTCGCTGTTCATCTCTGTAAATGAATTTGCGTCTGCTATCATCTCTATTCTCTGTCTTGCTGTTATTCTGAAATGATGATTACAGAAGGTACAAACTCTGCTGTTATCGTCTAAGTCTGTATTTAATACCATTCTTTTACATTCAGGACATTTAATCCATAGTGCATCAGGCACATAAGGACGCACCTGGTCTGCTGACTTATCAGATGGAATTTTCTCCAACTCATTCTTAGGCTTTAAAAAAGTAAAAAAATCGCCATTAAACATACGCAAACATCCAATCTAATTAATTTTATATTTACCAGGGGTTTTACCCCTAAGCAATCAATTCCTACGGAATTGGTTACATTACCCACCAGCCTTTGAAAAGGGTGGACCTAAACTTTACGCTTTTTTCTCCTCTGGTGTGAGCGTCAGCTCACGCCTGAATTCCAATTTACTCTATTTTGTCTTTATTTATGTAATCAGTTAAAAACTGTATCTTTCAAATTCAAGTTTAGCTGTGGATAGTTTTATCTATCCACAGCTTTGTTATATTATTTCTTTAAATAACCTTTTTTGCGTTTTTCACGGTTTTCCATAAAATCTGTAGTATATGTACCATCTACAAATTCTTTGTCAGACAGAATTTCAATCTGTAAATCTCGGTTATGGTCTACACCGTGAATATTAAGCTCGCTAAGAGCCATCTTCATTTTTCTGATTGCGTAATCTCTTGTTCTTGCCTGAACAATAAGCTTACCTATCATTGAATCGTAATAAGGTGGAATTGAATAGTCCTGATATATTGCTGTATCAAAACGGACTGAAGGGCCACCTGGAACATGCATTCCAGTTATTGTACCACATGAAGGTCTGAAATTCTCGTCAGGATTTTCTGCATTTATACGACACTCAATAGCATGACCATGAATAAATACTTTATCCTGTGTAACTGTAAGCATAGCACCAGCAGCTATTCTTATCTGCCATTGTACAAGGTCAAGACCTGTAACCATTTCTGTAACAGGGTGTTCAACCTGCAAACGGGTATTCATCTCCATAAAGTAGAAGTTGTTGTCTTTATCAAGTAAAAACTCTACTGTACCTGCGTTTACATAGTTTACTGCAAGAGCTGCCTTTCTTGCTGCTTCCATCATCTCCTTACGGATTTCTGGAGTAATTGCAGATGATGGACTTTCTTCGATAAGCTTCTGGTTCTTTCTCTGTACAGAGCACTCACGCTCACCAAGGCAAATTACATTGCCGTATTTATCTGCAAGCAGCTGCATTTCGATATGCTTAACAGGCTTAAGGAATTTTTCCATATATACAGCACCGTCACCAAAGGCAGAGAGAGCCTCTGAAGATGCTGAATTGAAGGCGTTGTCAAATTCTTCGAAGGTATTTACTAAGCGAATACCTCTGCCGCCACCACCTGAACGAGCCTTGATAAGAAGTGGAAAACCAATTTTCTCTGCCTCTTCTCTAGCCTGCTCAAGATTCTCTACAATGTCACAGCCTGGTGTTACAGGAACACCAGCCTCTCGCATTGTTTTTCTTGCCATATCCTTATCGCCAAGCAGAGAAATCATCTCTGCACTTGGGCCTATAAACTGTATGTTACATTTTTCACACAAAGAAACAAACTTTGCGTTCTCAGAGAGTAAGCCATAACCAGGATGAATTGCCTGAGCACCTGTTGCAACAGCAACAGTGATAATAGCTGCCATATTCAAATAGCTGTCTGCAACCTGTGGGCCACCAAGGCAATAGCTTTCGTCAGCAAGCTGAACATGCATAGCATTTTTGTCTGCCTCTGAATATATTGCAACGGTAGAAATACCCATCTCACGGCAAGCTCTTATAATTCTTACAGCAATTTCACCACGATTTGCTATCAAAATTTTTGAAAACAAACTGTACACTCCTAACTAAAATATATTTTAATACAAATTACTCCTCGTTAGGAATAACAGCTACTGTAAAATCTGCCTGTACGCAAAGCTTGTCTTTAACATAGCCCTTTGCAGTAATAAAGTGGAATACACCTCTGCTTTTTGTCAGAGTACAGGTTGTTTCCAGTGTATCGCCTGGTAGTACCTTTTCTTTAAACTTTACATTGTCCATTTTTGAGAAGTATGGTGTTGAGCCTGAAGCACTGTCTGAAATAAGTACACAGCTTGTCTGAGCCATCATCTCACATAAAATTACACCTGGAACAACTGGATTTCCTGGGAAATGTCCCTTAAGGAAAAACTCGTCGCCCTTGATTGTATATTTACCCTTTGATGTAACATCGTCAATCTTTTCTGCCTCTTCTACTAAAAGCATATTATCACGATGTGGAATAATCTTCTTGATTTCTTCTTGATTCATACCGATAACCCCCTGTTAAGCAATTACAAATAATGGCTGGCCAAATTCTACAAGGTCACCGTTTTCTACAAGTACCTCCTGAATTGTACCACTTTCAGTAGCTGTAACCTCATTCATCAGCTTCATAGCCTCGATAATGCACACAACATCACCCTTATTTACCTTTGTACCAACCTTTACATATGGGTCAGCCTCTGGTGATGGAGATGTATAGAATACACCTACCATAGGGCAATCTATTGTTTTGCCCTGTGGCTTTGCAGGCTCTGTTGCAGCTGGTTCTGCTGTATTTACTGGTGCCATAGGCATTGCTGGCATTGGCATAGCTGGAGCTACTGCTGTGTTTACTGGCAATGTTACCTGTGGCTGTGCAACCTTTTTCTTAAGGCTTAGCTTTTCACCGTTTTCTGTAACTATATCTAAATGTGTAAGGCTTGAATTGTCAAGTGTGGCAATAAGCTCTTTGATTTCTTCAATACTATACATAGGTAATATCCTTTCCTTTTAAATAAAAGTATATGTAATTATCTGTGTAAATTAATCAGCTTTTCTGAATGCTACAACAGCATTATGGCCACCAAAGCCAAGTGTTGATGAAGCAGCAACATCAAGCTGTACCTCTACAGCCTTGTTTGGCACATAGTTAAGGTCACATGCCTCGTCTGGCTCGTCCAGATTGATTGTAGGAGGTACTACGCCATTCTTCAGTGCAAGTACAGCTGCAATAGCCTCTACAGCACCTGTTGCACCTAGCATATGGCCTGTCATAGACTTTGTTGAGCTTATAAGTGACTCATAAGCCTTGTCACCAAGAGCCTTTTTAATAGCCTTTGTTTCGCCTGAGTCGTTAAGTGGTGTGCTTGTACCATGAGCGTTGATATATAGCTTGTCATCAGCTGTAAGACCAGCCTCTTCAAAAGCAAGCTCAAAAGCCTTTGCACTGCCCACTGCGTCTGGGTCTGGAGCTGTTACATGGTGAGCGTCACAGGTGTTGCCATAGCCAACAAACTCTGCGTAAATCTTTGCACCTCTAGCCTTAGCGTGCTCGTATTCCTCAAGAATAAGCATACCAGCACCCTCGCCAAGTACAAAGCCACTTCTTCTCTTATCGAATGGAGTAGAAGCACACTTAGGGTCTTCGTTAAGTGTAAGAGCCTTACAGTTAGCAAAGCCTGCAACTGTAAGTGGAGTAACAGCAGCCTCGCTGCCACCAGCGATGATAGCGTCTGCATAGCCATGCTTAATAGCACGGAAAGCCTCACCAAGCTCGTGTGTACCTGTTGAGCAGGCTGTAACCATTGGCACACATACACCCTTAGCCTTGTACTTAATAGCAACCTGTCCTGCTGCTATGTTAGAAATCATCATTGGAATAAAGTGTGGTGATACCTTTCTTGAGCCACCTGTGTAAAATGCAACGCTGTTGTCGTAGAAAGTTTTCATACCACCGATACCAGCACCTACATATACACCAAAACGGTCTTCTGCAACAGTGCCAAGAATACCACTGTCCTCTACAGCCTCCTGTGCAGCAGCCATAGCAAGCTGAACAAATCTGTCTGTTTTTCTTACTTCTTTTTTCTCTATATATTTAAGTGGGTCAAAATCCTTAACCTCACCAGCAATTTTAACCTTTGAATCTGTAGTATCAAAAGCTGTTATGTAATCAATACCACATACACCATTAACCATATTGTTCCATGTTGTTTCAACATCATTACCCAGTGGTGTTACACAACCAATACCAGTAACTACAACTCTTCTCATTATAGGAATTCTCCCTTCAAAAAATAATTATTAACAACGATAATTAATTATTTTTAAAGCCATAATTATTATCAGTATAAATTTCTTAAAATCTTTTTATTTACAATAATTAACCCCAGGCAGGATTACATTGCCATACCACCATCTACTCTCAGAACCTCACCTGTGATATATGCAGCCTCGTCTGAGCATAGGAAAGCAATAGCATTTGCTACATCCTCTGGCAGGCCACGCTTTCTCATAGGAATTGAAGCCTCTATAGCATCCTTAACCTTGTCGCTTAGTGCGTTTGTCATATCTGTAATGATATAACCAGGAGCAACTGCGTTAACTGTTACGCCTCTTACTGCAAGCTCCTTAGCAACTGACTTTGTAAGACCGATTACACCAGCCTTTGAAGCTGAGTAGTTAGCCTGACCAGCGTTACCGTTGATACCAACAACTGAAGCTACATTAACAATTCTGCCAGCTCTCTTCTTCATGAAGTGGCTGTATGTATGCTTAATCATGTTGAATGTACCCTTAAGGTTTACATTGATTACAGCATCAAAGTCTGCCTCTTCCATCTTCAGCATTAGCATATCTCTTACGATACCAGCGTTGTTTACAAGAATGTCAATGCCACCAAACTCCTCGATAATCTGGTTTACTACATTCTTAGACTCCTCGAAGTTAGAAACATCGCAGAAGTAAAGGCCAACCTTAACACCTAGTGCCTCGATTTCCTTCTTAGCGTTTTCGCCTTCTTCCTCTTTACCTACATAAAGAATTGCAATGTTTGCACCCTGTGAAGCAAGCTTCTTAGCAACTGCAAGACCAATACCTCTTGACGCACCTGTAACTACGGCTGTTTTATTCTCTAAACTCATTTTCTTATCCTCCGGAATTTTAATTATATATTCAATGCTTCTAATGTAGCTTTATCCTCTACATTGTAAACTGTAACATCTTTGTTGATTTTCTTGATTAAACCAGCCAGTGTTTTACCAACACCAACCTCTATAAATGTATCTACACCCTGCTCAATCAGGTTTTCTACTGTTTTCTGCCACTGTACAGGGCTTTCTACCTGAGCAGTAATAAGTGACTTATAATCGTCAGCATAAGGCTGTGCTGTGAAATTGCTGTAAACTGGCACAGCTGGTGTGTTCAGCTCTTTATCCTGCAGATACTCACCAAGACCCTTTGCTGCACTGCTCATAAAAGGAGAGTGGAATGCACCACTTACAGCAAGCTTTACTGGTCTGCCCTTTGCTTCCTGCACTGCCTGCATTAAAGGCTCAGCATTTTCTTCTGTTGTTGCAACAACTGTCTGAATTGGGCTGTTGTAGTTTACAGGGAATGTATTCTCGAACTTGCCAGCAATTTCCTCTACCTTTTCTGGTGATAGCTTCAGTACAGCTACCATTGCACCCTTATTCTCCTGTGCTGCCTTATCCATAAGCTCGCCACGCTTGCAAACAAGCTTAAAGGCTTCTTCGTAGCTTAAAATACCACTGAAGCCAAGTGCTGCAATTTCTCCAAGTGAGAAGCCTGCAATATAATCTGGCTTAATACCCTTTTCTGCAACAGCTGCAGCTGCTGCAAGGTCAGCAGTAAATACGCAAGGCTGAGCATTTACTGTACGGTTAAGAACCTCCTGCTCTGCTGTAAAGCACTGAGCTGATGTACCCTCTCGGATACTGTCTGCCATATCATAAACAGCCTTGGCAGCTGGTGAGCATTCATAAAGCTCTTTACCCATGCCAGTGTACTGTGCACCCTGACCTGAAAAAACAAATGCTATTTTACCCATTTAACTGCACCACCTAATACCTGCTCTGTCTCTGTAAAGATTTCTTCGATAATCTCCTTACAAGACTGCTCTTTTTTAACCATACCGGCAATCTGACCAGCCATTACGCAACCGTTAGAAACATCGCCTTCTCTGGCTGCCATTCTAAGCACACCTGCACCCATCTTCTCCAGCTCTTCGTCTGTAATCTCACTGCTGTTATACTCGCACTTTGTGTACTCTCTTGTGAAAGCATTCTTAAGTGAACGAACAGGGTGACCAAGTCTTTTACCTGTTACAACTGTGTCTATATCCTTAGCTTTAATAATCTTGTTCTTATATTCCTGTGTAATTGTACATTCATTAGCAACAAGGAAACGAGTACCAAGCTGTACACCCTGTGCACCCAGCATAAATGCAGCAGCAACGCCTCTGCCGTCGCCAATACCACCGGCAGCGATAACAGGAATGTCTACAGCGTCACAAATCTGTGGTACAAGAGCCATTGTTGTGATATCGCCAACATGACCACCAGACTCGCCACCCTCTGCGATAACTGCAAACGCACCGTTTCTCTGTGCCATTTTTGCAAGTGTTACAGATGGTGTTACAGGAATAACCTTAATACCAGCCTCAAGCCACATTTCCATATATCTTGCTGGGTTACCAGCACCTGTTGTAACAACCGGAATTTTCTCCTCTGCAACAACCTTTGCTGTCTCTTCAACAAATGGGCTCATAAGCATAATGTTTACACCAAAAGGCTTGTCTGTAAGCTCACGGCACTTTTTAATTTCTGCTCTTAGCTGCTCACCGTTTGAGTTCATAGCAGCAATAATACCTAAGCCACCTGCGTTACTTACACCTGCAGCAAGAGAAGCGTCTGCTACCCAAGCCATACCACCCTGAAAAATAGGGTACTTAATATTCAATAGTTCGTTAATTGGGGTACTTATCATAATATGTACATTCCTTTCATTTTGATTTATTATACGAATGAATGTAAATCTTTTGATTTACAGTTATTTTATGTTTTATTCAAGGTATCAGTCCTTGTCCCATGTAATTACACAGCTTGCTGTTGTAAGACCAGCACCAAAGGCACAGAATACAATATTGTCGCCTTTTTTGAACATTCCCTTTTCTACACAATCACTGAACGCAATAGCACAGCCACCACCTGATGTATTACCATACTCTGAAATTGTACGGATAAACTTTTCTGATGGAATATCAAGCTTTTCTGCTGCAGCGTCGATAATTCTGATATTAGCCTGATGTGGGATAACCCAGTCTATATCAGCCTCTGTTAAGCCTGCTGCCTTAATAGCCTTTTTAGTGCCTCTTACCATTGACATAACAGCAAACTTATAAACCTCTGGCCCATTCATATACAGATATGGTGACTGACCCTTATCCTTATAGAATGGAGAAGTATTTTCGCCATGTGGGCAGTTAAGAACCTCTGTGTTACCCTTTGCACCTATTTCGATGTATTTCAGTCCGTCGCCTTCACCAAGAACAACAGCACCACCACCATCGCCAAACAATACACAGGTTGCACGGTCTGTCCAGTCAACTATGTTAGACAGGTTATCAAAGGCAATTACCAAAGCCTTTTTAGCTCTGCCTCTTGTGAAAAATCCATCTGCAACATCTAACGCATAAATAAAGCCAGAACAAGCAGCATTGATATCAAACGCAGGGCATTTTGCACCGATTTCCTTCTGAATTACGCAAGCCTGTGAAGGAGTGATGAATTCGCCACGAAGTGTAGCACATATAATAAGGTCAAGCTCCTGTGCTGTAACACCTGCATTCTCCATAGCCTCCTTTGCTGCCTTTACGCAAAGCTCGGTCATGGTTTCGTCTTTCATTATATGTCTTTGTTTAATACCTGTTCTTGTTGAAATCCATTCATCATTTGTTTCTACTATTGTAGAAAGCTCATCGTTAGTCATTACATACTCAGGTACAGCTTTGCCTGTACCAAGAACACTAAAGCTCATAGTTACTTTCCTTTCAGTTATGCAGATTTTTTTATTGTTTCTTTATTTGTGGCACCGTTAATTTTGTTTGTAAGGAATTTATTCATTCTTTCCATACATTTTATCAGAGTACATTTTTCGCTTTCTTTCATACCACAAAAAATATCCTTTGCCATATTTCTTCTGAAGCGTTTATGTATTCTGTCGGCATGTCTGCCTCTTTCTGTTAAATTAACATACACCTGTCTGCCATCAGTTTCGCTTTTATGGCGGGCTACATATCCCTTTTTCTCCAGCCTGTTTACAGCTATTGTAACAGATGATGGTGTAATCATAAGCTCTGTAGCTATATCACCTACCATTTTACCTGTTACGGGACTTTTATTGATAACCTCCAGCATAGAAAGCTCACTTACTGACAAATTAAAACGCTTAGAGCTGTTAAACATATTCTGCTCGAATCTGTTAAGTAAAACATAGCTGGCAGACAAAGTATCGTTAAATTTCTTTATAAAAAAATCTTCCATACTTCCTCCCGGTTACTTAAAATTATTTTGATAATCAAATTAATTGATTATAATAAACAGGTAAAGCAGAAGCCTTACCCCATAATAAAATTATTTTGATTACCTAAATAATTTTATTACCTTAAAGCCATTTTGTCAACAAATAATTGCTAAGCAGAATCACAATCTAACTATTGTATAATTATTACATATAAAGAGTGCGTAATTTGTTAAAATTTGCAAGTAAATTGATTAACTACACAAATCTTCAAGCAGTTTTCTAAGGCTTTCGTCAGTATAAACTCTTATTCCTTGCTGTAATGCATTAATATCCTGCTGTGGCAACGCAGACACATATCTGTCTGTCACTTTAAAGGGCTTGTCCTGACCACTATAAAAAACTGCTACCATGCCGTTATATTCACGCACTATATATGTCTGATATTCAGTCGCCTGCTGAATTTCTGTTGGTGCTGTATTGGCATTTGCTTCTTCTCTGCCACTACCGAACATCATTGCAACTAAAGCTGTGAGCAGTAAAAACAAAAAAGCCAACCACACAAACCAAGTAAACCTCTTGCTCATATTATCACCTGTTTTTAATAATACTATTTTTATTAATACTATTATTGTTGCAGAAACTTCGGGATTAATACATGGGTTTTTATTCAGGTGTGGTTTTGTGACAGATTTATGTTACAAACAAAAATCCCCTGACTAAAATTTCAGTCAGAGGATTTTATAAAGCTTTGAATCGATTTTAAATTATTTTAAAATTATATTATAAGGGTTACAATTCGCACGGCAAACAATACAGTAACTACCCACATAATAGGGTGAATCTCTTTTATTTTGCCTGTGCAAACCTTAAGGATAACCCATGTAAGAATACCATACATAATACCATTTGCAATAGAGTATGTGAATGGCATAAATACAAGTGCAATAAAGCCACTTAGTACATCGGCAATATCACCGTCGAATGTCATGTTTTTAACCGATTTCATCATAAGCAGACCTACAAACACAAGTGCTGGTGCAGTTGCAAAGCCTGGAATAGCAAGAAATACCGGTGATAAGAATAATGCAAGAATAAACATTACAGCCGAGCTTATAGCAGTAAGACCAGTGCGACCACCTGCTGCAACACCTGCTGTTGACTCTACATAGCTTGTTACTGTAGATGTACCCAACATAGCACCTGCAATTGTACCTACAGCGTCACAGGTTAATGCTGTACCAACCTTTGGCAGCTTGCCGTCCTTGTCAAGCAGATTTGCCTGACTTGCAACACCTACCAGTGTACCAACAGTGTCAAATAAATCAACAAATAAAAACGCAAAGATAACAGCGATAAACTCTAATGTATGAGAAGCTAAAAATCCGAAATCAAATTTCATGAATGTAGGCTCAAGTGATGGTGGTAAAAATCCCTTTGAAAAGTCAGGAATTAATGAAGTACCCTGATACCAGCCTATAAGCTCTGCAATAATACCAAGCACCCATGTTAATATAATACCCCATAAAATTGAGCCCTTGATATTAAAGTGCCACATAACACCAATTGCAAGCAAGCCCACCATAGCAAGAACAAATTCTGGTGTTGCTACATTACCTATATTCACAAGTGTAGATGGGTCATCAATTACAATGTTTGCACCTTTTAAGCCGACTATTGTAATAAATAATCCGATACCTGCTGAAATAGCATATTTAAGATTTTGTGGAATAGAATTAACCAGTGTTTCTCTGAATTTGAACAGGGATAGAATAACAAAAACTATACCTTCAAAAAGAATTGCAGTAAGTGCAATCTGCCAAGGGTTTTCTATTCCCATTTCTGCCACCATAGGACATACAGTATAAGCAAAGTATGCGTTTAGTCCCATGCCTGAGGCAAGCACTACAGGGTAATTTGCAAAAAGTCCCATAAGCAGGGTTGCAAACGCTGCTGATACTGCTGTGGCTGTAAATACTGCACCACTGTCCATTCCTGCATCTGCAAGCATTGCAGGGTTTACAGCAAGAATATACGCCATAGCAAGAAAAGTTGTAATACCAGCGATGATTTCTGTTTTAACATCTGTGTTATGTTCTTTAAGCCTGAAAAGCTTATTTAACATATTCATTTTTTCACACTCCTTTTAATTTTTAACAAAATAGAAAAAATTCCTTAAACAAATTATACAATATATATTAATTATTTTCAACTATAATTATTTAATTCGTTAATAATTTATTAACAACAAACAGTTAAAAAAATGTTATTATATACCTGTTAGTGGGCTTAATTGTTATTTTTAATTAATGCACACACTCGTTTTTTGTGTATTTAACACAAAACCATACTAATACTTATATTTTATATTAATTTGGAGGTTTATTATTATGGGTAGATTTACATTACCAAGAGATTTATATCATGGCAAAGGCTCTTTAGCTGAGCTTAAAAACCTACAAGGCTCTAAGGCTATCATCGTTGTAGGTGGCGGCTCAATGAAGAGATTTGGATTTTTACAGCAGGCTGTTGATTATTTAACAGAGGCTGGTATGCAGGTTGAGCTGTTTGAAAATGTTGAGCCAGACCCATCTGTAGAAACAGTTATGAAGGGTGCAGAGGCTATGCGTGCATTTGAGCCTGACTGGATTGTAGCAATGGGTGGTGGTAGCCCTATCGATGCTGCTAAGGCTATGTGGGCATTCTATGAGTATCCTGAGGTAACATTCGAGGATCTTATAAAGCCTTTCAACTTCCCAACACTAAGAACAAAGGCTAAGTTCTGTGCTATTCCTTCAACATCAGGTACAGCTACAGAGGTTACAGCATTCTCTGTAATTACAGATTACTCTAAGGGTATCAAGTATCCTCTTGCTGACTTCAACATCACACCTGATGTAGCAATCGTAGACCCTGCACTTGCTGAAACAATGCCTAAGAAGCTTACAGCTCACACAGGTATGGACGCAATGACACACGCTATTGAGGCTTATGTTTCTACACTACATTGCAACTACACAGACCCTCTTGCACTACACGCTATCAAGATGATTCACCGTGACCTTAAAAAGTCATTCGATGGCGATATGCAGGCAAGAGATGATATGCATGACGCACAGTGCCTTGCTGGTATGGCATTCTCTAATGCTCTGCTTGGTATTGTACATTCTATGGCACATAAAACAGGTGCAGCATTCACAGGTGGCCACATTGTACACGGCTGTGCTAACGCTATGTATCTGCCAAAGGTAATCAAGTTCAACTCTAAAAACGAAGAGGCTGCTAAGAGATATGCAGAGATTGCAC
>JAXJDU010000159.1:0-2248 GCA_036301785.1 Acutalibacteraceae bacterium
AGGCATGTCTATGGCTGAATACAGCCGTTACTTCAACATTCCTGTTCGTACAATTCAAGACTGGAAATACGGCAAGAGAGTGTGTGCGGCGTATCTGATTGAGCTCATGAGATATAAGCTCGAGAAAGAAAATGTAATAAAATGAGACAAGCCCCCAAACCTATCAATTAAGGTTTGGGGGCTTGTTGTTATCGTTTATTCAGATGTATCCTCTGCCCTGTTCTCAACGGTAATTTTTAGTCTTTTAACCAGCTTCATCAAGAAGCTAGGCATAGGCACACCGATTTTGCTCAGGTTTTCGAGTATCGAGATAAGCTCGTTAATTATCAGCCATATCGCCACCAGTAAGCCGAACAGCAGTTGAACATTAAGCTGAACACCTAGCTGTGTTAATGCTGTATGTATCAGATAGTCAGCACATATACCCACACATACGAGTGCTATATAGCTTACTTTCTTTACTGCGCCGATAATACCGACTTTTGAAGAAAACTCTTTGCGAATATATGCAGAAGTCATTCCAGTTATGTAATCGGTAATCATTACAACCATTAACACCAGTAGGGGTATAGCTATGATTTGAAAGTACGCAGAAACACCTGCGATGATAATGGCTATTATGCCCTGGAAAACATTTTCCCTGCTCATGATTACACCTTTAGCTTGTCTACAGCATTAGTCATAGCTGACTTAGCCTCTAATAGAACCGAATTTCTGTCGCACTTACGAACACCTGCAATAGCCTCGCTAATCGCATTATGCAGTGCAGTAATAGTCTTAACACCTGCAATGCCGTCAACCTCAAGCTTGTACTTCTCCTGCACCTGCTTAGTAGCCTTTAGTGTGCCGTCACCAAACACATTATCTGCATTAACTGACTGAGTAATCAAACCAAGAGTTTTCGCAGTAATCAGCATTGATTTATATGCAAGAACACCGTCTGACTTGTCGCCTTTTCTAAAGTTCATTTCCTCATCCTCACTTTCTTCGTTCACATTTTTCCAGTTTGGTCTATAGTAGCCGTTAATCTTGCCACTATACAAATTCCATGTTTTTGTACACACTGTACTTCCTGTATTAGAACCATTAGCGTTACCCTCTACAGTGTACACATATTTGTCATCCACTTTATATACAATACCTACATGGTCTGAATAATATTTATCCTGACCGCAATTTTCGTATCCGCCAATACCATTCCAAGAAAATGTTATAATATCTCCAACTTTTGGCTTTGTATTGTGTCCCTCGTACCAAGTGCCCATCTTATTAGGAACTCCTTGTCTAGCAAAACACCCTGCTCCGCCTGTCATTGGAATTATATCTGTAAACTTGCATTCTTTTGCAATTGTCGAGGTAAACCACGCACACCATGCATCTCCGTATGTAGCACCATAGCCTGCCATGGTGTTTATAAAATGATTACATGCATAGCCTACATATTTTAATGCATGCTCTGCAAACTTCTTTGCATCTGACATTTAAATCACTCCTCCACAATCAAGTTTTCACAGTCAAGGTCAATAAGAATTTCCTTAACCTGTGCTTTCAGCTTTTCTGGTACGCTCTTGAATGTGCGTTTACCCTTGATAATCAATGTTGCGTATACTGTTGCCATGTCATTTGCCACCTTTCTTAAATTTAAAATACACTTAATCAACTGTTATCCAATCCTCTGCAAGCATATCAGCTTGAGAAGCAAGCCAACCCAACTGAACCCCTGATGTACCCACAAACCCAATTGCTTTGTTACCGATAGCGTTATGTTCAGCGTTTATAACTTCTCCGTTGGCGGTTCTGTAGCTGATATTAGTAGCTAATTCAATATACTGGCTCTTACCATTCCAGCCTTTTCTAGCTACTTTCTTACCCTGCTTTATAAGTCTGATAGCTTCTCCAAAACAGAATGTTTTTACATTTAAATCAATGTTTGTTTCTTCAACAATTCCCCATTCATCAGAAGCAATATTGCTAAGTGTGTAAAACACATCTTCTGTTTCTCTGATGTCGAGTACATCGCCATTCTTGCAATACATCTTTACTGTATCATTTTCTTTGACCCAATAACCTTTCCAATGTGGTAGCTTAACTTTATAGCCCGCTTTTAGGGCTTCTAATGCTTTTGTAAATGTCATTTTAATCAATCCTTTCTTAAATCAAATAATACTCTCATAAACCTCACACAAAGCCTCCTGTAGGTTTGTCATTTCGGTTGATAGATTTGTTATCTCTGTTGAGTTTGCGTGTG
>JAXJDU010000160.1:0-15624 GCA_036301785.1 Acutalibacteraceae bacterium
CACCAGCTGAAACTGCTGAAGATGTTGACAATTCAACAGTAGAAAAAACTACTGAAGAGCCTGTCGCTATGGGTGGTAGCTTTGGTTTTGGTGGCAACGAGGCTATGAACGAAGAATACAAGCCTGTGGAGAAAGAGCCTATCGTACTTGAGAATGTTCCTCTGGATGGCAGCTTCGGTTTTGAGAGCGAAGACACTAAGGTTGAAACTCTTACTAATGCTGTTGTTGAAGAAGAAACACCAGCTGAAACTGCTGAAGATGTTGACAATTCAACAGTAGAAAAAACTACTGAAGACGACGATACCACATTAGATTTTCCTATTACTCCAGATAATTAATTAAATACTGCATTACTTAATATAAATTGTAAATACTAAATAAAACACTTTACATACAAAGAGCTTTGCCGATACAAAGGCAAAGCTCTATTGTCTTAATATAAAAGAAAGGATTATATTATGTTTTTGGATTATTTTTTTACAGTAAGTGAGCAGGTAGCTATATTATTTATATTGATTGCAGTGGGCTTTATTTGTGGAAAGATTGGATTTATGAATAAAACCTCAGCTAAGCATATAACAGATTTAGTTCTTTACTTTGTTACACCATGCGTGATTATCAATGCGTATCAGGTAGATTTCAATTCTGAAATACTTATAAATCTGGGTATAACTGCATTATGTGCCATAGGAGCACATATAACAGCAATAATACTTGTAACACTGATATTCAGAGGTAAGGAAATAGATAAAAGAGATGTTTTAAGATTTGGTGCCGTCTTTTCTAACTGTGGATTTATGTCTTTACCACTACAGCAAGCTATACTAGGTCAGGATGGTGTACTTTATGGTGCTGCCTTTGTAGGAGTTTTCAATATATTCCTATGGACCTATGGCGTTATCTGTATGAGTGGCAGTAAAGACGGAATAAAAGCAAAATCACTTCTGCTTAACCCTGGCATTTTAGGCGTATTTATAGCTTTATTACTATTTTTGCTATCGATAAGACTACCTGTAGTAGTTGCACAGCCAGTAAAATATCTTGCCGGATTAAACACACCTATTCCTATGATAATCATCGGTTATCACCTGTCAAACAGCAATCTTTTGCAGGGTATCAAAGATAAAAATGCGTGGCTGTGTGCTTTAGTAAGACTTATATTAATACCGGTTATATTCATTTCTATTATGTATGTATTGGGGGTTAAGGATAATGTCCTCATCACTGTTGCTATAGCAGTAAGTGCACCAATAGCAGCTACAACAACAATGTTTGCAACTAAATTCAATAAGAACACCAGCCTATCTGTAAATCTGGTTTCACTTTCTACTATATTATCTATATTAACAATGTCGTGTATAGTAGCCATTACTCAAACCTTTGCATAAAAATAAAGTTTTCCACAATTAAACATTAAAATGTGGAAAACTTTATCGTTCAGATATTTCTTATATAAAAAACCTGAAATTCAATTACAAGAATTTCAGGTTTTTATTATTTGCTATAAATAATGATTCTCTGAACACTGATATTATTTACTTCTCTTTTCTTTAGCATAAAGTACATATGAATAAATTGTAGGGATAATTACACCTAATACTATAAAATAACCTAAAGACACAGGTAACAAATATGGTGCAGAATCTTTAATAACCAAAGCAATTATACCGATGATTACCATTATAAAACCACCAATAACACCCATATAACCACCAAGTCTATGTGTTTTCTTCCATACATATTTGCTGTTTAATGTTGAGCTTAATCGTATTCCAAAGAATCTGTTTTGCTTTATCTTACCAAACATATTGCTTACATATATCAAAAATCCACCAATTAAAATGCTAAATACAGGGCTTAGTGAAGGTGAAATATCCATATTACCATTTATAGAAGCTGCTGTTAAATACCAGAACAAAGCCAGGAAAAAAGCAAATATTCCTACTACTATTTTAAATTCTTTGTTTACTTCGTAGCTTTCCAGCTTTCCTTTTTCTGCCAAGGTACAACGCACTAAATTAATTACAGCCAGTAAAATTAAAATACATGGCATAAACATATAAAACCATTTAGAAGAATACGCATCAACCTCACCCATCACATTATAATGTGATGGTACTATATCTACAGGTGACATTGCTATATAAATGCCAGATACTATGGCATTAATTACAGATAAAATCAGTAAGCTAAACTTTTTCATATTATTTCTCTCCTCTGTTAGTCAAGTTTGATATTACATTCATGATATCCTCAAGTACACTGGTTTTTAATGAATAAATTACATTCTGCCCTTGTTTTTCAGCATCTACAAGGTCTGCCTGCTTTAATATACTCAGGTGATTACTTATAGACGGCTTTGTCATGTTAAATTCCTCTGCTATCTCCCCTGCGTTCATATCTTTCTTTTTCAGAAGCTCTAAAATCTTTCTTCTGGTTGGGTCTGCCAACGCTTTCCAAACATCAGCCATAGTTATTCCTCCTTTTTTAAACAGTTAATTAATTAGATAATTGTCTAATTAATTAACTGTTTAAATTATAGCACCTGTTTTTTGTTTTGTCAATATTTTTTATTATTTCTTCAACTTTTCAACAATTAATTAAATTTTGTGGAAAAGTTTATTTATTTTTTAAAAGTAAACTTTCTTCAAACAGATTTCGTAATAAATTAATACTGTACAGTAACAACAATACTCTCACCTGCGAAAATACACTATATAGTACAATTCAAAGTATACCTGAAAATCTTCTGAGTTTTAAATAATATAAAAAATAAGCATAAAAAAACCGTTCCACAAATCGTGGAACGGTTAAAAGCAATATTAATTATTTTTTGTTTCTACCTTACCATATAATGAGAAGTTTCCACCCTCATTTTTTGGTGCTCTGTCAACAGGAGCAGTATTAGCTGGCTTGCTACCACGGTTATTGTTGTAGCTTCTCTTTTTATCATAGCCATTATTGTAGCCTCTTCTGCCACCTCTGTTGTTATTGTTGTAATTCTTACGATAAGGACGCTTATACTCAGGGTCTGGACCAATAACAACATGTCTGTTTGTTACTTCACCCTCTGACCATGAAATTGCACCGTTAACCTTATGTACAGCAGTGTGAATAATTCTTCTCTCGTATGGGTTCATAGGCTCTAAAGAAACATTTCTGCCTGTTTTTAAAACCTTAAAAGCAAGCTTTCTACCCAGAATTTCAAGAGTCTTTTCTCTCTTTTCTCTGTAGTTACCTGTATTGATTGTAATTCTGTAATAAGAATTACCAACATGGTTTGCAACCAGACCAGCAAGATATTGAAGAGCGTCAAGAGTTTCTCCTCTTCTGCCTATAACAGAACCTATCTGCTCGCCAGAAAGCATAATTTCAGCAGAGCCATCACCCTCTGTTACCTCTACAGTTATATCCTCAAGACCCATAGCCTTAAGAACCTTTTCTACATATTTTTTTGCTTCTTCAGCAGGTGAATAATCACCATTTACACTCTTTACAGCTTCAACAACTTCAACAGCTTCTTCTGTTACCTTATCAGCAACAACAGCTACCTCTTCAACAACAGGCTTTACTTCTTCTGCTACAGTATTAACCTCTTTAGTCTCAACTTCATTTGTTATTATATCATCAGAAATATCATAAATAGCCTTTACCTTTGCAGGGCTTCCACCAAAAAGACCAAACTTTTTCTTTTCTGCCTTTTTGATAATTTCAAATCTTACGCCATCTGCACTTGTTAAACCTAATTGGCTAAGAGCATTTTCTTTAGCAAGCTCTTCTGTATCGCCAATTCCGATTGCTTCTCTTAACATTTAATTTTCCACCTCAAACTTATTTTTTCTTCTTTTTAGTATTCTTTTCGTTACTGCTGTTATTATTTGTATTATCAATTCTCTTACGAGGATTATAAGAATACGCTACATTCTCTTCTTTTACTCTCAATAAAGCAACTCTCTGTGCCTCTTGCTTTGCTGTCATATGCTTTGCACTGTAGAATTTTTGTAAAATCAATGACTGTATAAAACCAGTAATAGTTGAAATAATCCAATAGAAACCTACAGCAGCTGGTACTGTATATGCAATATATGCACTGAATAAAGGTAACATTAAAAACATTATAAGCATACAGCCCTGCTGTTGCTTTAATGTACCCTGCATCAGCATTGTTGCAATCTGTGAAACAAATGAGGTTACAAAACAAAGTATAGGGATAATAATTAATATAGAAAATCCATCGCTAGGATTACCAAGCAGGTTTAAACCTAAGAAGTTAAAGCTGCCAGCATAATCAGAGATATTTACAATCTGCTCCGGATTAAAATACTGAGTAAGGAACAACTGACCATTCTCTTGTGTTGCAATGTTTACAATTTCAAGCTGTCCATATATAGAGGTAAACTGATTACCGATACCAGGCATAACAGTCAGCTGATTAAGTGCATTTGTTATTGTTGCACTGTCCATATGCAAAGTATTTGTAAGAGGACTTACAACTGCATAATATACACCCATAAGTATAAAAAGAGGAATAAACATTGTAGAACAACCCATGCTAGGCATTCCACCCTCTTTTTCATACAGCTTCTGAACTTCCTCATTCATCTTTCGAGGGTCGTTTGCATATTTCTGTCTTATCTCTTGCTGCTTCTGTGCTAATCTTGAGTTTTTAGCCATAGATTTCTGCTGCTTGACTGATAAAGGAAACATCAATAACTTAACAACAATAGTAAACAGAATAATAGCTAAACCATAGTTGTTAAAGATACTATAGAAAAACCAAAGTACATAGCCAAATATACTGCCTATTGTACTAAATAACATATCCATATTCTGGCTTCCTCTCTTTTTGAAATATTTTTATTCAATTTTATTTTAATTTATATTATTTGTTTTTATTTTTCTTTTCAGGTACAGGGTCGTAGCCACCCTTAGAAAAAGGATTACAGCGTAATATTCTCCATAAAGTCATAAAACCGCCCTTAAATGCTCCAAATCTTTCTATAGCCTCAAGACCGTATTGAGAACAAGTAGGAGTGAATTTACAGCTTGGCGGTGTTTTAGGTGATATATATTTTCTGTAAAATTTGATTAGCCAAATTAGCGGGCGTTTCATTTTAATACACCCGCTTTTTTCAGCTGCTTTTCCATACAACGCAATACATCTGTACTTTTTACATATGGTGTTTTTCCTCTTGCTACAAAAATAAAATCATACCCATCTTTAAGCTGTGGGTATATTTCTCGGTATGCAGCCATGATAACACGCCTTGCTCTGTTGCGTTGCACTGCTTTGCCAATTTTTTTACTGGTAGTAATACCTACTCTTATATCATCTGTTTTGTGATTTTTAAATACATAGGTAACAAGAGTATTGCTGACATAAGACTTTCCTTTGGAGTAAATCCTACGAAAATCTCTGTTTTCTTTTATTGTAATTATCTTCATAAATAACCAATTCCTGTAAAAAAATAGAAAGCAGATGATTGTTTTTTTACATAAAAACAAAGACCACTGTTAAGTGGTCTTAATTTTTAGTAAGACAACCTTTTTCTACCCTTAGCTCTTCTGCGAGCAAGTACTTTTCGTCCGTTCTTGTCAGACATTCTCTTTCTGAAGCCATGCTCCTTTTTTCTGTGAAGCTTCTTAGGCTGATATGTTCTAAGCATTCGAAAATCCTCCTTTCGGATATTAACCTTGCAATTTAGCATTATAGCGTAATTTTTCAAATCCGTCAATAATATTTTCTTAATTTTTTTAAGTAAAAAACCGATTTTTTTATCCAATCTATATATAGTGTTTATTTTCATAAAAAACACATTATAATGTACATAAATCTGGCACCAATTAAAGTTATTTTGTTGATTAAGATTTTTGAAAAATAATAAAAAATGTTTGAAATAAACCTCAAAATATGATAAAATAAGTCAGATATATAGAAAAATAAAAAATAAGCAAAGAGGTGGAATATTTGGATACATTTAATGAAGCTTGGGATGTTATATGTGACTACCTTAAAAACAAAAAAGATAACGGAAAAAAAGCAATATCCGATGTAGCTTATAATGCTTGGATAAAAAAAATAAAGCCGGTAGGTATAGACTTTGAAGAAGGTCTGATTATCCTTACTGTTCCAAATAAACTAAACAAAACAGTTATAGAAAACAGCTACATAGGAATTTTGAAGGTTGCTACAGAAGAGGTTTTTGGAAAAGCCTTTAATTTTACTATCGAAATATCAGGAGAAGAAGTAAAAGAGCCTGTAAAGGTAAAGGTAGTTGAGCCAGCAAAGGATAATCATTACGGTGACGAATACACCTTTGATACCTATGTTGTAGGTAAATCCAACGACCTGGCATATAAGGCATCACTTGCAGTTGCAAAAGATCCAGCCGGCAGAGAGGTTCAGAACCCTTTGTTCATATATGGTAATTCTGGTCTTGGTAAAACCCACCTTCTATACGCTATAAAAAATGTAATAGCAGAAAATAATCCTGATAAGAAAATCATTTATGTAAAAGGTGAAGATTTCACTAACGAGCTTATTGAATCTCTTAGTAGAAAAACTGCAGATAAATTCCGTGACAAATACCGTACAGTAGATGTACTGCTTATCGACGATATTCAGTTTATCGCAGGTAAAGAGGCTACTCAGGAGGAATTTTTCCATACCTTCAACACCTTGTACGAGGCAAAAAAGCAGATTGTATTTACATCTGACGTACCTCCAAGAGAAATGAAAACACTTGAGGACAGACTGAAATCCCGTTTTGAGTGGGGTTTACTTGCAGATATTCAGCCACCAGATATTGAAACTAGAATTACAATTATCAATAAAAAGGCTGAACAGCTACAAATAGAAATTCCTTACGCCATAAGTGAGCTTATAGCTACAAAAATAAAAACAAATATCAGAAAGCTTGAGGGTGCTGTAAAGAAGCTTCATGCTAAAAAGATGCTGAATAATGAAAAAATCAGTGTAAAAATGGCACATGAGGTTATAGCTGAGCTTCAGAATGAAGAGGTAAGCGTAGAAATTACAGTAGATTCTATAATCGAAGAGGTTGGCAGAACCTTTAATGTAACCGTTGATGAAATTAAATCATCAAACAGACGAGCAAACCTTTCTAAAGCAAGACAAATTGCCATATACTTAGTAAAGGATATTACAAATATGTCTATGGAGCAGATTGGTGCAGAGTTCAATGGCAGACATCACTCTACTATTGTATACACCTGTCAGCAGGTTGAAAAGAATATGGAAACCGACCCTAAGGTTAAAGAAATAATCAAAGATATAAGAAAGAATCTTCAGAATTCTCAGTAACATTTTTCAACAGTTTTTTAAACAAGTTATTAACAGTTTTCCACAGCAATGTTGAATTGTTGATTCATGTTAAAACTTCTTTTTGCTTGTTAACAGAAAACAAACAAAGAATTTTTAAAAACTTTTGGCGTACTGTAGGGAAAAATGGGACAAACTAACAAATTAACACCCCCTACTAATACTACTAAAATCAAATAAATTAATTTATCTATAAAAGGACAGATCTGATTTGAAATTTTCGTGTAACCAAAAAGACTTCTCAACAGCCGTTACAAATGTGCAAAGAGCAGTTTCAAATAAATCTAACCTTCCAGCCTTAGAGGGTATACTTATAAAAGCAGAGGAAGGCAGAATTGTTTTGTGCGGCTACGACCTTGAAATAGGTATAACAACATTCATTGAATGTAATGTACAGGAAAAAGGCGAAATTGTTGTAAGTGCAAAGCTGCTGGGAGAAATAGTAAGAAGACTACCTGAAAATACTGTAGATATAAAAACAGATGAAAAAATGATTGTCTATATTAACAGTGGTCAGGCAGAGTATAACATTGTGGGTATATCATCAAGCGAATACCCAGAGCTACCAAAGGTAGAAGAAATGGAAAATATTGCTATAAAAAGCAGTATTTTAAAAACTATGATCAAGCAAACTATTTTTGCTATATCAAGTGATCTATCAAGACCTATATATACAGGCTCTTTATTTGACATAGAAGACAATTTACTGAAAATAGTTTCAGTTGATGGCTTCAGAATGGCTATAAGACAAGAAACTATAAGCTGTAACAAAAACAGTAAGTTTGTTGTACCAGAAAAAACACTTAGCGAAATATTAAAACTTATAAGTGATGAAGAAAAGGATGTAGAAATAATCATCGGTCAGCGACATGCTGTTTTCAAGGTTGAAAACTATTCAATTATTTCAAGACTTATAGAGGGTAATTTTCTGGATTATAAATCCACTATTCCTCCTGAAAGTAATACAGAGATAGTAGTTAATACAAGAAATCTTATTGCAGCCGTTGAGAGAATGTCTTTACTTACTTCTGACAAAATTCAAAGCCCTATAAGATGTGTTGTTGAAGACACACTTGTAAAGCTGTTTTGTTCAACAGCAATCGGTAAAGCAAACGATGCAATTTCTGCAAATATTACAGGTGAAAATGTAGAAATCGGCTTAAATTGCCGTTATCTGCTTGATGCATTAAAAAATACAGAAACAGACGAAATAAAAATACAGCTGAACGGGTCTTTAACACCAACAAAGATTGTTCCAATTAATGGTGATTCATTCCTGTTTTTAGTTGTACCAATGAGGTTTAAGCAATGAAAGAAATAAAAAGAGTATTTATCGACACAGAATTTATCAAACTAGACAATTTGCTAAAGCTTGCTGGCGTAGCACAGACAGGTGGTCAGGCAAAGGTTTTAATCCAGAATGGCGAAGTTATGGTTAATGACTTCCCATGTGATATGCGAAATAAGAAAATCAGAAACGGCGACAAGGTAGAAACACCTGACAGAATTATTGAGGTGTATTATAAGTGATTATTACAGGGCTGGAATTTGAAAATTTCAGAAATCTTGAAAATAATCATATATCCTTCGGCGATAAAATGAATGTAATTATGGGCGACAATGGACAGGGTAAAACCAATCTGTTGGAGTGCATATGGATGTTCAACGGCGTGAGGTCGTTCAGAGGTGCTAAAGATAAGGAATTAATTCAATTTGGCAAGAGCTTTGCAAAAATCGGAATAGAGTTTTATACCGAAGAAAGAGAGCAGAATGCGAGAATTGAATTTGTAAATAATAAGCGAGAGGCTTATATAAACGAAATCAAAAAGCCGGCACCTTCACATCTTTTAGGAAAAATTACATCAATTGTTTTTTCGCCGGAGCATTTATCGCTGATTAAAGATGGCCCGAATGTAAGAAGAAAGTTTATTGATAGTGCAATTTGTCAGGTAAAGCCTAAATATTCTGTATATTTAGCTAAATATAACAGGATATTAAACCAAAGAAATGCACTGCTGAAGGATATTGCAAATAATTCTGCCCTTGAAGCAACATTAGAGATATGGGACAGAGAGCTTGCTGTAAATGGTGCAGTTATCATAAGTGAACGCCTGAAATATATAGCTCAGCTATCAAAAATTGCGTCTGAATATCATAGTGGTATTTCAGAAAATAAAGAAACGCTTGAAATTATATATAAAAATAAATATTCTGACGAAACTTCACCGTCAGAAATAGCAGACGACCTTCTTGCAACTCTTACAGAACGCAGAAAAGATGACCTTTTGTTCAGGTGTACTACAAAAGGGCCACATAGAGATGATATTGAATTTAATATTAACGACCGTTTAGCAAGACAATATGCTTCGCAAGGACAGCAGAGGTCTGCTGTTTTGTCACTAAAGCTTGCCGAAGCTGCACTTGTAGATATAATTACAGGTAAAAATGCTGTTATTCTTCTTGACGATGTATTAAGTGAGCTTGACAAAGAGCGTCAGAGATTTTTACTTAATAAAATACAGGACAGACAGGTTTTTATTACCTGCTGTGATTACAACACAGAAGCTTTACTTGAATCTGGCAGAGTTTTTCTGGTAGATAACGGTAGAGTTACTGAAAAATAACGGAAGAATGTGGTATTTATGTATTTGCATTTAGGTAGCAACACAATCGTAAGCAACAAGGATATTATCGGAATTTTTGATATGGATAACACTACCATTTCAAAGCACACAAGAAAATATCTTTCTGATCGCACAAAAAACAAAGAGGTAGTAAATGTTTCTATGGAATTACCTAAATCGTTTATTGTGTGTAATACTAAAAATAAAAATGTTGTATATGTAAGTCAGCTGTCATCTAAAACATTGATAAAACGACAAAACTTTCTCAAAAATCTTTAATAAGGAGATTGAGCGTAAATGAAAAGAACAAAATGCCCATATTGCGGAAAAAGATTAAGCTATTTTACTGCTTTTGCAGAGAAAAAGAAGGGTGAGCATACCTGTAAAACCTGTGGTAGAGCTTCGAATATATTTTTTTCTAAGTTATATAAGGTTTTAATAGCAATTACAGTTGCTATATCTGTAATACTTGTAACTGTAGCTATAAGTCCGGCACATATAAGCAATCTATGGGGGATGCTGTGGGTAGCTGTTCCATTTTTGGTTTTATATCTTGTTACACCGTTTTTTCTGAAGCTGGTTCCTTTGAAAAAGAATAACAGGATTAATTTTGACAGCTACGAAATGTCAATGGATAATGAAAATTCCAGTGCAAATTCAGATATATATGACGATATTACATCAAACACAAAAATTATGTCACAGATTCATTTAGATGGTGACGATGAATTTTTTGATATTTCTGATATAAACCTTTAATCATAAAGGAGAAGTAATTTGAAATTTTTAGAATTACCTGTGTGTCCTCATTGTAACGCTGTATACAGATACAATGAAGTAAAAAATATGACACGCTACAGAAATATAGAATGCAGAAATTGTAAAAAGGTTTTTACTGTATATAAGGCAAAAAATAAGGCTATATTCTTAACAGTAGATATGATTTTATTAATAGCTATGAATTTGCTGTTATTCCATTTTTGCAATTTTAATTTAATTGCATTGCTTATTTTTACGCTGATATTTTTCGGATTATCGTTATTAATTTTACCTTTTACCGTAAGATTTAAAAAATATAAATCAGCAGACGAAAGTAACAAAACAGATAATAAAAAATAAATAGTGAGATAGAAAATTGAAAACGGAGGGTTTTAATTGGATAATCTTGATATTACAAAAGTAGAAAATGAATACGGAGCCAACGAAATTCAGGTTCTTGAAGGACTTGAAGCCGTTAGAAAAAGACCTGGTATGTACATAGGCTCTACCGGCCCTGCTGGACTTCATCATTTGGTTTATGAAATCGTAGATAACTCAATTGATGAGGCTTTAGCTGGTTATTGCTCTAAAATTGATGTTGAAATATTACCAGAAAATATAATAAGAGTAAGAGATAATGGTAGAGGTATACCTGTTGGTATTAACGAAAAAATGGGATTACCTGCTGTTACCGTAGTATTTACTGTGCTTCACGCAGGTGGTAAATTTGGTGGCGGTGGCTACAAGGTTTCGGGTGGTTTGCACGGTGTTGGTGCATCTGTTGTAAATGCACTTTCAGAGTGGCTAGAGGTTACTATTTGCGACGGTGAAAAGGTTTATAAGCAAAGATATGAGCGTGGTGATATAATTACCGAGCTTGAGGTTGTAGGTGAAAGCACAAACAAGGGTACAGAGGTACTTTTTAAGGCAGATAGTGAAATTTTCAAAGAAACAACCGAATACGAATTTGAAATTCTTGAAAGAAGACTAAGAGAGCAGGCGTTTTTGAATGCAGGCGTAAATATAGAAATCAAGGATTTAAGAGATGAAGAGAATATACAAAGCAAAAACTTTAAGTATGATGGTGGTATTGTAAGCTTTGTGGAGTATATTCATAAAAAGCGTGAGCTTGATGTTGTTCATCCAGAGGTAATTTACTTCAACACATCTGCACCAGATGATTCTGCATCTGTTGAGGTTGCAATGCAATATAACGAAAGCTACAACGAGGTTGTACTTTCGTTTGCTAACAACATTCATACAGTAGACGGTGGTACTGCAGAGGATGGTTTTAAGCGTGGTTTAACCAGAGTTATGAATGACTACGCCAGAAAATTTAATATTCTTAAAGAAAATGATAAAAATCTTACAGGTGAAGACCTGAGAGAGGGTTTAACTGTAGTTATAAGTGTAAAGCTTAAAGAAGCACAGTTTGAAGGACAAACAAAAACTAAGCTTGGTAATACCGAGATAAGAACAATGGTAGAAAAGCTTATGGGTGAAAAGCTGATGATTTTCTTAGAGGAAAATCCTGCTTCTGCTAAGATGATTTTTGAAAAAGCACTTGCTGCTTCAAGAGCAAGAGAGGCTGCAAGACGAGCAAAAGAGCTTGTACGAAGAAAATCAGCTATGGAAAACGCTTCTTTACCAGGTAAGCTTGCTGACTGTCAGTCAAGAGATCCAAGAGAAACAGAAATATTTATCGTAGAGGGTGACTCTGCGGGTGGTTCTGCAAAGGGGGGTCGTGACAGAAGAATACAGGCTATTTTGCCTTTGTGGGGTAAAATGCTTAATGTAGAAAAAGCAAGACTTGATAAAGTATATGGCAACGATAAGCTGATGCCTGTTATTACAGCATTGGGTGCAGGTATCGGTGAAGAATTCAATATCGAAAAGCTTAGATACGGTAAGGTTATAATTATGGCCGATGCCGATGTTGACGGTTCTCATATCCGTACATTGCTTCTTACATTTTTCTTCAGATTTATGCGTCCACTTGTAGAGCAGGGTCATATTTATATAGCTCAGCCACCACTTTATAGAATTACAAAGAATAAAGAGCATAAATATGCTTACTCAGACCAGGAAAGAGATGCTATTCTTAGAGAAATAGAGGGTAAAACTGATATTCAGCGATATAAAGGTCTTGGTGAAATGGATTCTGAACAGCTTTGGGAAACTACTATGAATCCAGAAACAAGAACAATGCTAAGAGTAGAGCTATCTGATGCTGAGGCTGCTGACGAGATATTTACAATTCTTATGGGTGATAAGGTAGAGCCTAGAAGAGAGTTTATTGAGAAAAACGCAAGATATGTACAAAATCTTGACATCTGACAGGTGATTTATTTTGAAAAATAATAACGATAACATAAGCGAAATACTTGATGAGCTACATAGAAATTCTGATAAAATTTCTAAATGTATCAGTAAAGATGAGCTTGTTTACGAAGGTGAATATTCAATAAATAAATCAGAGGCATACGAGGGTTTAAAAAATTCTGGTATGATTAAAACTGTAGGTGTAAGAACAGTTGTTTATACAGTAATTCTATTGTTTGCGATTGCTTGCTTTATAGTTGCTTATGTTTTTAAAGAGAATAGTATAGATTTAGCTGCTGCTGTTTTTTCTGCTGTAGTTTTAGCTATTATTTTGATAATACCTGAATATTCTCTTAATAAGCTTGCTAAGCTTAACGCAAACGGAAATTTAATTAAATTTTCTGTTTACAATAACAGCTTGCATATATTATGCAATGAAAATAGCTGGTATATTAAGCTTAATAATTCTAACAGAATGAAAATATGCAAAAATGTTTTAATTATTAAAAGGTCAAAGGATAATGAGTTGTTTGTTATTCCTTTAAGAGCTATAGCTGAAAGTAAAAAAGAAGAAGTAATAGCTGTTTTAAAAAAGGGTACACTAAGCTATTAAAGGTGATTTTATGAAAAGCAAAACTTACATTACAGCCAGATATGGCGAAACTGATATGATGGGGATAGTACATCATTCTGTATATGCATTATATTACGAGCAGGCAAGGGTTGATTTTATAAAGCAGTTTGGTGTTTCATATTTACAGCTAGAGCAAACCGGCTTGATGTTGCCTTTGATAAATTTAGGCTGTAGCTATAAATTACCAGTTAAGTTTGCAGATGAGATAGTTGTAGAAACTACTGTAAGCGAAATTAAGCCTGCTAAAATCAAGTTTGAATATAAGCTTTATAACAGCGAAAATCAGCTTGTAAACTGTGGCTTTACAGAGCATGGTTTTGTAGACAGCACAACCTTTAAGCCAATTAATGCCAAGAAGAATTTTGCAGATATATACAAAAGGCTTGAAGAAAGTATTGAAAAATAAAGAACGATTTAATTATAAAGAGGGTGAATCCTGTGGATATTATAGAAAACAGCAGTAAAATAATAGATGTTGACCTTAGAAAAGAAATGCAGAAATCATTTCTGGATTATTCAATGTCTGTTATTATCTCAAGAGCATTGCCCGATGTTCGTGATGGCTTAAAGCCTGTACATAGAAGAATACTCTATACTATGCACGAAAAAAATCTGGGACCTGAAAAGCCTTACAGAAAATGTGCCGACACCGTTGGTGCAGTGCTGGGTAGCTATCACCCACATGGTGATGCTTCTGTATATGACGCACTTGTAAGACTTGCACAGGATTTTTCTATGAGATATACTCTTGTAGACGGTCACGGTAACTTCGGTTCTGTAGATGGTGACCCACCTGCTGCATACAGATATACAGAATCTAAAATGAGCAAAATATCTGTAGAAATGCTTACAGATATCGATAAAGAAACAGTAGATTTTATGCCTAACTTCGATGACAGACTTCAGGAGCCTGTTGTGCTGCCATCTCGTTTTCCTAATTTATTGGTAAACGGTTCAAGTGGTATTGCTGTTGGTATGGCTACAAATATACCTCCTCATAACCTTGGTGAGGTAGTTGACGCTATGTGTTATCTTATTGATAATCCAGATGCAGAATTACCTGAGCTGATGGAGTATATCCAAGGCCCTGACTTCCCAACAAGTGCACTTATTATGGGCAGATCAGGTATAAGAGCAGCCTATGCTACAGGCAGAGGTAAGATTATTGTCAGAGCTAAGGCAGAAATTGTTGAAGCTAAAAACGGCAGATTTAAAATTGTAGTTACCGAGCTACCTTATCAGGTAAATAAGGCAAGATTGGTTGAAAGCATTGCTGATCTTGCTAAGGATAAGAAGATAGACGGTATTACAAATATAGAAGACCATTCAGACAGAAATGGTATGCATATTGAAATTGATGTAAGACGAGATGTATCTCCTGAAATTGTACTTAACAAGCTTTACTCTTTCTCACAAATGCAGGTTACCTTTGGTGTAATTATGCTTGCTATTGTAAACGGAGAACCAAAAATTCTTACATTAAAGCAGATTTTACAGCATTATATCGATTTTCAGGTTGATGTAATTCGCCGTAGAACTGTATATGATTTAAAAAAGGCTGAAGAAAGAGCTCATATTCTTGAGGGCTTGAAGATTGCACTTGATTTTATTGACGAGGTTATCGCAATTATAAGAAGTTCTAAAGACCAAGCTACTGCCAGACAGCGATTAACAGAAAAGTTCGGTTTAGATGATGACCAAACACAGGCTATTGTTCAGATGCGTTTGGGACAGCTTACAAATCTTGAAAGAAATAAGATTGAAAACGAGCTACAGCAGTTGGTTGAAAAGATTAAGGATTTCAAGGATATTATCGCAAGCTATGAGCGTCAGCTTGATATTGTTAAAACTGAGGCTCTTGAAATAAGAAGAAAATTTGCTGACCCACGCAGAACAGAGATTTTATCTGTAAGTGGTGAGGTAGATATAGAAGACCTTATCCC
>JAXJDU010000161.1:0-11167 GCA_036301785.1 Acutalibacteraceae bacterium
GATATGTGGGCAAGGTAATCACCTATACCATAAATCAGAAAGAGTCTCTTTGTAGCTTCCTTCTTGATGCACGAATTCAGCTAAGCAACAATCTTGCAGAGCAAAGTGTGAAGCCGTTTGTTATAGGCAGAAAAAACTGGTTGTTTTCTAACACCGTTAACGGAGCAACCTCATCAACAATTATATATAGTACTATTCAGACAGCGATAGCTCATGACCTGATACCAGAGAAATATCTGACGTATGTATTTACACAAATACAATATGGTGAGGATGTGAGTACGTATCTTCCTTGGTCAGAGCAAATACCTGAATATTGCAAGTCAAAAAGCCCTCAGCAGAAGTAATGTTGTGTATTACTTCTGTTGAGGGTTTCTATGCGTGCTTGAATCGACGCTTACGATTGTAATGTTTTTAAATTAAAGATGAATTTTGGTTTATGGTTAAAATAATAAATATACAATTTCAATTAATCTACATAATATTTAGTAATTTGTGTAAAAGAAATTCACTGTGATTTTATTGTATAAAAAATGACAATGTGTTAAAATGTATAGAGATGAGCAAAACAAGTAAACAAAATCGAATTGGCAATAACATCACAATAGAAAATAACCCAGAACAATAAAGTAAGGTGTAGCAAAGTTAGCCTTAAACAAAATGCTTAGAGCTAAGATAGAAAATATTAAGTTGTTGGGTTTAAGTAATCCTTTTTATGGGTTTTAGGTAACGAACAGAGTACTTGGAATGAGTGATGACAGATGCAAAAGCAACAGCGAGCAAAGCGATGTGAGCAATAGTGTTCATTTCATAACAATAGTAGCACGAAGCTTTGCATGATTTGAAAAACCTCTGCGACCTGTTTTTGCAGAAAACTCTGGAAATTCAGATAAATCTAAATTCAAAAACAATTCAGAATAAAATTTTGCCTTTGGTTTTGATGTGAAAAGTGTGATGTCCTGTAATATTTCTTGACGATAGATAACAACCAGCTCCTGTTGAGTTTTTCTTTGTAATTTAATTATACTAAATTTGAGCTGGTTGTTTCTATATTTTATATTGATTTAAATTTTAAATACTCTGCAAAACTCTAGAATTTATCACGTTTTTTGAGTTTTGCTCAGGGCTATTTATTGTGAGTAGGAGGTGATAAATAATTATTTAATACTAAACACATATAGATAAAATAAATTTTTAAGAAATTTTAATAGTTAATGTTGTTTAGTACAATTTTGTAGTCCAGTAGTATATTTTTAGGAGGTTAATTAATGAAAATCAATCGAATTTTTACAGTGATTACGGTTTTATCGCAAATGTTAATTGCTACAATATCATCACCTTTAGCTGTAAACGCAGTTGATGTCAATGATTGCGATGTTATTAAAAATGATATGTTGAAGGTAAGTGTTAACAACGATAAAAATCAGATTGAATATCTATGTTTTCAGTTAAGAACTGTTGAAGGAGAAATAGGGAACAGCGAAGACGATGATAAAAATCTGTTGTATCAGAATTTTTATTCTGGGTATACAACAATAAGTGTAAATGGGAAGTATTATGTGTATGGCACTGGTGAAGATGTGATATCACCATATGTTGACACAAAAAGAAATGCTCACATTTCATCACAGAAGTTTGGTGATTTGGTTGTAGAGCAAACATTAGAATTTACAAATGGATTTTCACAAAATTATGATGATATGTTAAAGGCTTCATACAAAATTAAAAATGGAGCTGAAAATTCTAATGTTGGAATCAGAGTTATGCTTGACCCAATGTTAGATAACGCTGATGTAGTAAATTTGAATATAGAGGATGTAAAACTCAATAATGAAATTACTTTTGCGAAAGATGTAATGACAGATACATGGAAGCTAGATGATGATAGTGTTAATATGTCAGCTTACGGTATGATACCTGATAATGCTAAGCCTGATTCATTTACTTTTGCTAATTGGAGTTCATTATACGATAATCGTTGGGAATATAATGTTAATGTTGACGAAACAGTTAATGATGGAGCAGTAGCTTTTCTTTGGAATGAAAAAACTGTTAAAGCAAATGATACAGTAGAGTATTTTGTTATGTATGGTGTAAAAAACACTACAGTAGTTAATGATATTGAGCCTACTGATGCTCCTTCAAAACCAGAGGTAAGTACGTCTGTAGGAACAAATGCGACAAATCCTACAAGTGTTACAAATCCTACAAACGCAACAAAACCTACAGGAGCAACCCAAAGCACTCAGAAAAGTACAGAGCCTACAACTAATCCAACTAGTGTTATCAGCAATATTAGCACAGGATATACCACACCTGTATTAGTTATATGTATGTGCTTTGTATCTGCAATAATTGCAGTTATTTGCTATAGAAAGCGTAGGTGTGAAAGATGAGTATAATGAAAAAAATAATTTGTAAAGCAAGTGGTAAAAAAGCACTTTCTCTAATTTTAACAGCTACACTTCTTTCTCAAACACTTATAATTAACGGATTTGCAGTAGGTGCTACATCTGAAAATGATGAAGATAATTACCTTATATATTCTTTAAGCGAAGAAAAACCAGTGGTTATTAACTATGAAACTGCTTTTATAAATGGCTCAGTTCATACAGGAAACCAGGTTGAATTTACAGGCAATGGAAGCTGCGTTGTTGATGATACTATAAACACAGAATTACCTGTGAGTGAGAATATAATCTTTGGTAATATTTCAGATGAGAAATTAACAATTCCTGATTATACAGATATGCTTGTTGATGATTTATTATACGATGATTGTTATGCAGAGAATGTTGCATTTGACAATATTGAATATGATATTTCAAAGGGTTTATCTACAGAGGGTAGTTTAATTTTAGACCAGACAACCTTGAAAAATAACGGATACATAAAGGCAGCTAATAACATAAAATACAATGCATTAAGTAATAACACAAGTGGTTATAATGTGTTTATGTATTCAGAGAATGGTGACATATATATTCAGGGTGCAAATATTACACTAAACGGAATTTTTTATGCACCAAAGGGTAAAATTGAAATAAATGCGAAAAAACTAACTGTAAATGGTATGATTATAGCAGACTCAGTTGAGCTTAATGGTACAGAGGTAGTTGTAAACAAGCTTACAGATGAAGAAATACTAGATTATGAACCTGCTTTTGACATAAATGTAACAGGTGAATTAAAGGAAAATAGAACAGTAACACTAGATATTTCTCATAACGAGGATATTGATAAGCTTATTGAAAATGAAACAACATGGAGAGTTTCATCAGTAAATGGTTTGAATAATGACGCTGTTTGTATAGCCGATAGTGATAACTATTTTAAAAAGGATATTATTATTAAAGAACAGGGTGAATATTTAGTAGAGGTAGATGTGGCTACTAAGTATAAAAAATATAAAATCCAAAAAACTATATCTATTACTGACGACTTGACACCTGTTGCTGATTTTATAGTTGACAAAGAATTTTTCAGAACAGAGGCTGATGGTACAGCTAATATAGTTGCTACTGATATATCGTATTCTCCTGATGCTGATGTGATTCAGAACAGAAAATGGGAGATCTTCTACGATTCTGATAATGACGGTGATTTTTTAGATGAAGTATCAGAAGTAATTAGCGATGCTAATGAATGTAGCTTATCATACAAAACTTCTAAAGTTGGTAAGTATAAGATTGAACTAACAGTTACAGAGTCTTTCGAGAATACTCTGGTTCAATTTATTACCGAAAACGATTACTTAAAAGCAGATACATCTGCAAAATTGTTAGATAGTAAGGTTGTTATAGTAGATAATAAGGCACCTGAAACTGCTTTGGAAATAGAAAAATCCAAGGATATTGATATTGTTTTTACTGTTGGCACAGCAGATGTTGATAAGATAGGACAATATAGTGCAAGAATAGAAGATATAAAAACTTCATTAGAAGAAAGAGGCTTTAATGTTTCTATTTCAACAGTTGAAACATCAACACTAACAGCTCAGGATACTTTTGCATGGACTGAATATGACCATATTAATTATATTGATAGATATGTTCCTTCAATAGAAAAGCATATTCTTTATGAAGAGAACAATATCAAAATGATGGGATATGGTTATGCTCCCTTAACAGATTTCCTTTTTGTAGATGACAATGATGAATCACAAAAAATATTATCCTTTGATATGCGAAGAGATCAAAACAATTGGCATACAATGGAGGGTGGCGGATTCTTAGTTAACACCGCTATAAATGAAGGATATCTTACAGGTTATAGCGTATTGTTAACAGCACAAGGATTAAAGCTTATCTATTTAGAAAATATAAATGTAGAAAATCTAAGAAATGGAACCCCTAATTTATTACAAAGAGCAGGTAAAGTTCTTTCAAATGTAAATGTTGGAAATGTACTAGATAACCATAGTATTAAAATTGTAGCAGATTCAAAAAATATTTCTGTTTGGGATAACGGAAGTTTAGTTATTGATAATTATTTACTTCCTAACGAACCAATTGGATATGGCTATGGTCCTATTACAAGTCATACAAGCCATAGTTGCAGTCAACAGTCTTATTTTACCTTTGCTAATATAAAAATGGAGACTGTAAAAGGAGAAACCTTGTCAGGCGTTTTAGAAAATTACGAGTGGACAAGTAATGATAATAGATTTGTTATAAACCTAAGCGACAATACTGTACAGGATTTAAGAACTGAACAATTGATTGCAAATACAACAAAATCTATATTAGAAAAAAATATTAAATTTATAGGCTTAGGTGCAGAAGAGAGTGCTGAACAGTATAAAGAGCTGTTCAAAAATATTAATGGTATTTACTGCGACAGTGAAGATGTTGATATTTCTATAGAGAATATTAAAAATTATGTTGTAAATAATGTTGAAAATAATAGTTATGATATATCTGAATATATTACAACACAGGATAAAGTAAAATATATTGATAATTATTCTGATGCAGAAAACGACCCAATATATACAACTTTATACAGCTATAATTATGATTCAACACTTTATGAAAGTGGCTTAGCAAATGAAAGTGGAGAGTTTACCAGTGAGTTACCTGTAACACAATTTGCAAATACAGGTGCTTACAAAATATCTATAAAGGTAAAGGATAACCCTGTTGGTGGCAGTGATGAATTTGAGAGCTATAGAAAATGGTCTAACGGCAGTGAATATAAGCAGATAACTGTTCATTCTGCACCAATTGCGAATTTTAAGGCTGATGTTTATCTTAATAAAACAGATATTACAAAATCAATTGTAAAGATTAGTGAAAGCAGCTATGATCTTGATCATATGAGCGACACTAATAAGGGAATTATTGAGAAAAAATATCAGTGGAAAAAGCTTGGGGACGAAGCATGGACAGATGGTACTATACCAGAAACTATTTTAAATGATGAAATATATTTGTTAAAGCTTGCAGTTTGTGATATTGAGGGCAAATGGAGTGCTCCATGCGTTGCAGTAATTTCATCTGAAAGCATTAACAATGATTTTATTGATGAAGAAAAGCCTGTAGTTGGTCTTTCACTTTCCTCTGAAGAAGTAGAGTATGGAAATGAAATAATAATAGCTGTTTCAGCTACAGATAATATTTGTGTAGGTGAATTAAAAACATATCTTGATGGAAATCTGCTACTTGAAAAAGCCGGAACAATAAAGGTAGTATGTACTGATGAGGGTGAGCATACTGTAAAGGTAGTTGCGACTGATGTTTTCGGAAATCAGACTGTAGCAGAAAAGAAATATTATGTTGTAGATAACAGAGATAAAAAACAGCCTACAATAGAGATAACATCTCCGAACGGTACTACAATTGCCACAGAAAAATTACAGGTAATGGGTTCTGTTTATGATGATGTGAAATTATCATACTTTAAGGTTGAATACCGTTTAAAAGGTGAAGAGTACACTATTGCTACATATAAAACTGAGCCTGTAATTAACGGTATGTTAGCTGAGCTTGATATAGAGGTAAAAAATAACAATATCTATGAAATAAGAATTACAGCTGAGGATAGTTCAGGCAATACTGCTTATGTGAATATGGAGTATAAGATTACAGTTGAAGAGCCAACGGAGCCTCCAACAAAGCCAACAGAGGCTCCAACGAAACCAACAGAAGCTCCAACAAAACCTACAGAACCTAATATTGATGTACAAAAACCAGAAATAACACTTACATCTGATAAAGAAACAGTAAAGGTCGGCGAAACATTTAATATTACTGCTTATGCTGTAGACAATGTAGAATTAAAGTCGATACAAATTTATCTAAATGGTGATTTGTTTTATGATAAGGGCTGTACTATTGAAATAGTTGAAGATAGTGCAGGCATAGTAACTGTAAAAGTAGTTGCTATTGATACATCAGGAAATATTTCTGAAAAGCAAATATCAGTTACTGTAATAGATGACACTATAATTGTTCCAAAGCCAACAGTAGAGCTTAATGAGATTAATACAGACTCAGCAGTTTCAGGTATTGTTGAATTTAAAGGAACAGCAAATGATTTAAGCTATTATCGTCTAATGTATCGCTTACAAGGAAAGAATGAATTCGTTGTATTCTATGAAGGAAAAACACCTGTAAGTAATGATAAATTAGGAGAATTAAATACAACATTCTTAGAAAACGGTATTTATACAATCAGACTTTTAGCAGCTAATTCAAATGGTGAAGAATCTTATAAGGATATAACAATTACTGTGTATAACGATCAAGAAATTGATAAGTTAGATTTTGAAAGACCTTTTGTTGAATTATCTGGAAATGTACGTAATGGTGCAGTAGTTGCTGTAGGCAGTGAAATAGAGATATCTGTTATGGCTGCTGATAATAAAAATGTTAAAAGTGTAACAGCGTACCTTAACGGTGAAATAATTGAACCTGAAAGCAGTAATTCAAGTCGTAATAGTACGCAAACCAAGATTTATTCATTTGTTACAGATGAAGCTGGTTTTTATAAGTTTGAAGTTATAACTTTAGACGCGAATGAAAATGAAGGCTATTCTGAATTTTCTATTCGTGCAGTAGATACAAGAGTTTCAAATACAGCTACCTGTAATATTACGAGTCCACAAAGTGGAACACTTGATATAGACGAATATAATAATATCACAGATAACAGAACTGTTTTAACTGAAGCAACAGAGATAAAGGGAACAGCATCTGCTGAAGACTTTGTAAAATATGAGTTAGCTTATGCTAGAGCTAATTCTGACGATTATATTATATTTGCCGAGGGTACTGAATCTGTTGTTGATGGAGTGCTAGGTGTGTTTGACCCTACTACTCTTGAAAATGGATTGTACAATATTAGGCTTACTGCATATACTGTATCAAATAGATATACAGAGGCTACAATTAGTGTGCAGGTTAAAAGCAATAATAAAATAGGTAATTATTCTGTTTCGTATAATGATGTATCAATTCCGTTGTATACACTTCCATTCACTGTAACAAGAGCATACAGTAGTATGGCTCGTTCAGAAAGTGGAGATTTCGGCTATGGCTGGAATATGGAAATTGCCGATATAAAGGTTGATGTATCTAACTCTTTCTCAAACGGTTGGAAAGAAGTAGTATCATCGGGTTCTTTTGGTTTAGCTGTATATACAATTACAGAAATAAAGCCTCATATAGTAACAATAACCTATACAAATGGTGATACAGAAACATTCTATTTAACAATATCTCCAAAAGCAAGTGGTCTATATCCTATTGAATATATCAACTCGTATCAAATGGTAGGTGATATAGAAACAACATCCAAGCTAGAAATTCTTGATGAGTACTCTCAGCTATATTTCCACAGAAGCTCGGGCACAATATACGAATTAGATACAATGACTCCGTTTGATCCACAAAACTTTAAGCTTACAACTAAGAATGGAATAGAGTATATTCTAAACGTTAGTGAGGGAGTAAAATCTATTACCGATAAAAAGGGTAATGTTGTTACATTTAGTGATGATGGTATAACTCATTCAGATGGTAAAAACGTTGTTTTCGAGAGAGATTCTGAAAATAGAATAACAAAGGTAACCGACCCAACAGGAAAAAGTGTTAAATATACATATGATAGATATGGTGACCTTACAGCAGTAACAGACAGACAAGGAAATACCGTACACTATATTTACGGTAGAAACCACGAACTACTTGATATAATCGACCCAACAGGCACAGGAGTGGTGCTAAATGAGTACGACGATAACGGACGTTTAATTGCAACTGCTGATGCTAACGGAAACCGTATTGAATATGCGTTTAATACAGACGAAAGACAGGAAATAGTTACTGATCTATTGGGCAACCAAACAGTATATTCCTATGATGCACAGGGTAATGTATTAAGCATAACAGACAGTGACGGAAATGTTATAAAATATGAGTATGATGAGAATAATAATAAAATAAAAGAAACCGATAAAATGGGTAATTCTGTATCATACACATACGATAAGGATAATAATCTGACTACAGTAACAGACGCACAGGGTAATGTCAGAAAGATGTCATATAATGAAAAAGGAGAGCTTTCAACCCTAACATCTGGTACAGATACACTACTGTTATATACATACGATAAGTATAATTATATAGATACTGTTACAGATGAGCTTGGTAATAAGCAGGATTATGAATATGATACTAGAGGTGCATTAACATCGCTTTCTGACAGTATAGGCACATTGCAAACCTTGGTTTATGATGATACAGGTAATATTAAGAGTAGTACCAATGCTTCTGGTCTAGTTGAGAATTGCACATATGACGAAAACGGATTATGTATTTCTAAAACGATAACCTCAAAGGATGGAACAAACCGAACAGAATTTTATACCTATGATAATAATGGTAACCTTACAGGTGTAACTGATACATTAGGTAATTATTCATATGGTACATATGATGAAGTAGGACAGTTGATTTCATCAACCGACAGACTTGGAAATACAATAAAGTACGAGTATGATTTATTAGGAAATCTTACAACTATAAAATATCCTGATAATTCAACAGAATGTTTTACATATGATAAAGCAGGCAGAAAAACCTCATCAACCGACAGAAACGGTAATACAACCACACATAAATATGATAAGTTTGGTGATGTTATAGAAGAGGTTTACGCAGATGGCTCATCATCAAAATTTAAGTATGACCTTTTAGGCAATGTAATTGAAGCAGTAGACTCAAAGGGTAATACAACAAAGTTTGAATACGATAGCTTATACAGAAATACTACAGTTGTAGATGCACTAGGTAACCGTACAGAATATACCTACGATAAATATTCAAATGTAATCTCAATGAAGGATCCAAATGGAAATACCTATAAGTTTGAATATGATTTAGCAGGTAACTGTACAAAAACTATTTGCCCTGATGAAACATCAATATCAAGCGAGTATGATGTGCGAGGAAGACTAGTTTCAGAAACTGACCCAAGTGGCAGTAAAACAACATATACCTACGATAATGCCAACCAGCTAACATCAGTTACAGACGCACTGAATAATACTACACTGTATACATACTCATCAACAGGCAATCTGCTAAGTGTAACAGATGCAAACGGAAATGTAACAAGCTATAAATACGATGCATTAGACAGACTTGTTTCAACAACCTTACCAACAGGTGGAGAAATAGCTCTGGCTTACGACAAAGAGGGCAATGTTACATCTTCAACAAATCTAAACGGAGTAACTACAACATATGAGTACGATTGTAATGGTAATCTGGTAAAAGAAAAGGCAGATACCGACACAACTTTCTACACATATACTAATGGCTTACTTACAGAGGTTAAAAAGAACGATGAAAGTATAAAGTATATTTATAATGCTCTTAACCAAATTTCTGAAAAGATATTGTCAGACGGTACAAGTATAAAGTATAATTATGATACTAATGGTAATTTAATAAAGGTTTCTACCCCTTATACAAGCACAAGCTATGAGTATGATAAGCTTAATCGTATTGTAAAGGTACTTGACCGTAACGGTAATGCTACTTTGTATGAATATGACGCAAACGGTAACCGTACAGCAGTAAAATATGCGAACGGAATAACAGCTACATATACATACGACAGCCTAAACAGACTTACAAAGGAAAAGCTTGTAAACGCAAACGGTGACAATGTTGCTACATATACTTATACCTTAGACCAAAAGGGCAACAGAATAAAGGCAGTTGACGATAACACTACAACTCAGTATGAGTACGATAAGGTAAATCGCCTAACAAAAGAAACTGTTACTCAAGCAGGTACATCTACTGTTACAACCTATACCTATGATAAGGTAGGCAACCGTCTAACAAAAACAACAGACGGAGTAAAAACTGATTATACCTACAACAAGTATAACCAGCTACTAAGTGAAAAGACCAACGGTTTAACCACAAGCTATACATACGATGCAAACGGTAATCTTTTAAAACAGTCAGACGGTACAAGCACAAGCGTTTATACCTATGATGTTTACAACCGTATGATAACAGCAACCGTAACTAAAAACGGAAGCACAACAAAAGATGTTTACACCTATGACGCAGAGGGCAACCGACTAACAAAAACAACAAACGGTGTTCTTACACGCTATATTGTTGATAGCATTGGACTTGCACAGGTTATTGCCGAGCTTAACGCAGACGGAAATGTTACAGCAGAATACACCCACGGAACAGAGGTTATTTCACAGAATAGAAGTGGCATTGTTCACTATTATCTGTTTGACGGTAATGGAAATATCCGAAAGCTTACAGATAGCACAGGCGTAGTAACAGACACCTACACCTATGACGCATTTGGTGTAACCACAGCCTCAACAGGTGTAACAGCTAACCCATACCGTTACTGTGGCGAATATCAAGACGAAACAACAGGCTTATATTATCTTCGTGCTAGATATTACGACACAGCTACAGGTCGTTTCACATCAGCAGACAGCTACAGTGGAACAACCTCAGACCCGATATCACTTCATAAATACCTATATGCTCACGCAAACCCAGTAATGAACAGCGACCCAACGGGTTACTTCACACTGTTTGAGATGTCAATAGCTATGAATGTTCAAAACACTCTTAGAGACACCTATAACAGTGCAATAATCGACGGATTTTTA